>CAZUDR010000429.1:0-3348 GCA_964618715.1 uncultured Undibacter sp.
CATCAGGAAGTCGGCAATGCCCATCACCGGCGGCATCAACTGCCCGCCCATGGAAGAGGCGTTCTCGATCGCCGCGGCGGTCGCCCGCGGCATGCCCGCGTTGATCATGGCGGGAATCGTAGCCGAGCCGACGGTGATCGAATTGGCGGCGCCCGAGCCGCTGATCGTGCCGATCGCCATCGAGCCGACCACGGCCGATTGCGGTATGGCGTGCGGCGAGCGGATGGCGACGCGCTTGGTCGCGCCCAGCAGCGAGTCGACGCAGCCGAAGCCGCGCAACAGGCTGAGCACCAGCAGGAACGAGCCGATGATGGTGAGCGCGATCTGCGGGAGATTGGAGAAGATGCCGGTCTCCATCTCCACGCTGCTGGCGCTGATAACGCGCTCCCAGTGGATGCCGGCATGATAGAACAGGCCGGGGATCATGTATCCGTAAACGGCATAGAGAATCAGTACGATGTTCAGGATGAACAGCGGCATGTGACGCTTGCGTGCATATTCGATGATGAGCAGCGTCATCACGCCGCCCAGGATCAGGTCCTGGGTATTCCAGTTGCCATTGCGCTCTTCGCCGAGCGATACGTAATTGTTGTACATGTACCAGGCGCAATAGGCCGAAAACAGGCAGTAGGCAGCGCCGATCGCGTAGTTCACGGTCGTCGGGAGGCCGGGATAAAGGTTGTTCTCGCGCAGCCCCTGCAATGTAAAAAGAATAAACGTAACGGGTATCATGCTCATGGCGAGCACGACGGGTCCGTCATTGCCGGTCCAGTAGTAGTAGAGCATGTACATGAAGAACGCGATCGAGACTGCGTAGTAGAGGCAGTCGAGCACGAACGGCGGCCGGTTCTGTGATGTCGTATCGCTCATCGCGAGCCTAACCCCTCGCTAAATCCGAGTCGGCAGCCGGAAGCAGGTCTCTGCATGAATTGGCGAGGCAGGCGCCATGATACGCCCGCCTCGCGATTTCAGGTTGTCAACGGTCAGAGACCTACATCTTCACCTTGGCGACGTGGGAATCCCAGGCGGAGTCCCACATGTTGCGTTCTTTCAGGAACTTGGCGAGACCGGGATGGATCGGCACAAGATCCGCGGTCGACTCCAGCGCCTGCTTCTGGAACGCAGCCATCTTGCCGCCGCCGATTTGTCTGAAGCTCGGGTCGAGCTTGGCCAGCGTGTCGGCGTTCTTTTCGATGACGGTGAGTATCTTGTACATCTCGTCTTCCGAGATGCTCATGCCGAGGTCGAAGCCCCAATAGGTCGCCACCAGCGTGATCTGCTTGCCCGAGGTGTCCCGCTTGTGGAAGTTCGTCGCGGGCACCGACATGCTGGAGAACTTCCTGGCCTTGAGTTCCTTCAACTCGTCAGAACTCGGATTCAGGCCGACCCAGTCAACCGCCAGTGACGCTTCCGAAATCCACGGAGCCGGGGTCTCGCCACCGGCGGCGTAGATGATCATGGCCTTGATGCGGCCGGATGCAAGCTGCGAGCCGGCGGTCTTCATGTCGACGGCTTTGTAGATGTGCTTGACGTTGAGCGCTTTCAGGGCGTTTTCGAGCTGCTTGCGGGTGTCGAAGGGCAGTGGACCGGTGAACACTTCCTTGCCTGAGAGGTCGCCCCACGTCTTGATGCTTCCTGCGTCCGTGTCCTTGATGGCGACGCCGACGTCGAGCGTGTAGGCCCAGAACGACTGCACCGGCTGCACCTTGACCTGGGACTTGAAGCCTTTGAAACGCTCTATGTCGCGAGCGAACTCGTACAAGGCCACGTCGGAACCGTAGTAGCCGTCGAGGTCGCCGGTCGCAAAGCTCTTCACTGTTCCGACGGCGCCGGGATGCGGCAGCACGCTGATGCGGATTTCCGGAACCTCCTTGTTGAGAAGGTCGGCGAGAACGACAAGCGCCTTGTGGCCGGACGAGCCAACCGGGCCCGTGCCCCACTTGATGTCTTTCGGCGCGGACCAGGCCGTCGTGCTCGGCAGTCCGATCAGTGCGAACGTTGACGCGGCGAGCAGTGCCGCAGTCATCCCGCGTACAACAAATGCACGCGTAACAGGTACGCCATTGCGCATAGAAATTTCCTCCCGTGAATAGTCTGCAATGGCTTATGCGGCGCGCGACGCCCGATCAACACAATCGCGTTGATGTTTACGCCGAATTTATGCGGGGCAGGCCGGGCGAGTTTCCTTCGACGGCGATCGCCGAAAGCGGTTACCTGGCGCGGTGGTCAAGGACTGCCGGCAGAGCCGTGCGCCACCGGACGCTTTGTTGGCGTGGATGACCCGGTCCGCAGGCGGGGGTGCCCATCCACGAGCATTCGTCCGGATCGCTATGGAACTTTACGATGGTCGGCGTGTCGGCAGCGACCGGCGCCTTCGGCGGCGCCGGTCATATTTTTTTATCCGCCCTTCGCCAGCTCATTCCATGCGGCCGAGCGGGGCATTGCCAGCGGCGGGGGCAAGCGACGGCTCGTCGATGACCACCTCTTCGATGCCGGTCTCGAGCTGGCGCCGCCGAACCAGCAACCAGTAGGCGATCCCGGCCAGCACCGGAATCGACGCCAGCGTGCCGATATACTCGTTCGCGCTCAACAGGACCACGAGCGAGAATGCGGCCAGCAGGATGCGTACGCCACGGTCGACGATGTTGTTATCGAAATAGACACCCTGCAGGCTGAACGTGATGCCCAGAGTCGAGATGCCGATCAGGTAAAACGCGGGAATCTGGTCGAGGCCGGGCTGTTCCACCAGCTCGGGATGGATGAAGATGCCGACCATCAGCGTGAACAGCGACACGCAAATCTGTAGCGAGCGCCAGAGTGTGACATAGAACGACGTGTTGGCGATTTTCGATGTGATCGCCGCGGTGATCGAGGTCGGTGGCGTCAATTCGCCGAACACGGCGACGAAGAAGGCAAAGAAGTGCACCACCCAGGGATTTATGCCGGCCTGCATAAAAGGTGGCGCGATCACGATCGCCACCAGGATGTAGACGGGAGCCGGGGGCAGGCCGGTGCCAAGCACGACGCCGAACAGGAAGCCCATGCCCACCATGGCAGCCATATTGACCCCGGCCGCATCCACCAGCAGCAGGCCGAGCTTGGTGGGTACGCCGGTGATCACCAGGGTGCCGGCCATGATCGACAGCGTCGCCAGCAGCAGGGTCAGGTCGGTGATCATGTCGATGAAGGAATCGAGGAAGCTCTTCAGTGGCTTGACGAACTCGGCAAGTGACCATTGCCCGGGGCGCGACAGCGCCACCACGTGGAAGAGGAGTATCCCCGCGCCGACGATGCAGAACATGTCGAGGGCGGCGAATTGCGGCGCCAGGTACAGCGCTGCCATCAGCG
>CAZUDR010000430.1:0-3291 GCA_964618715.1 uncultured Undibacter sp.
GTTGCCGGACGGCGTCACCGCCAAGGACATCATCCTTGCCATCATCGGCGAGATCGGCACCGCCGGCGGCACCGGCTATGCGCTGGAATTTGGGGGCGAGGCCATCCGCGACCTGTCGATGGAAGGCCGCATGACGGTCTGCAACATGTCGGTGGAAGGCGGCGCCAAGGCCGGCTTCATCGCGCCCGACGAGAAGACCTATGCGTATCTCAAGGACCGGCCGAAGGCGCCCAAAGGCAAGGCCTGGGACCAGGCCATGCGCCACTGGGAGACGCTCCGCTCGGACGACGATGCCCGTTTCGACCACGAGATCAGGCTGCACGCCGCCGAGCTGCCGCCGCTGGTCACCTGGGGCACCAGCCCCGAGCAGATCGCCTCGATCACCGGGCGCGTGCCGGTCGCCGCGGACATCCGCGACGAGCACAAGCGCCACGCCGCCGAGCGTTCGCTCGCCTATATGGGCCTGAAGGGCGGCGAGAAAATCACCGACATCAAAATCGACCGCGTGTTCATCGGCTCGTGCACCAATGCCCGCATCGAGGACCTGCGCGAGGTGGCGCGCGTCGTCAACGGCAAGAACGTCAACGGCAATGTCAACGCGATGATCGTCCCCGGCTCCGGCCTGGTGAAGGAACAGGCGGAAGCCGAAGGCCTCGACAGGATCTTCAGGGCCGCCGGCTTCGACTGGCGCGAACCGGGATGCTCCATGTGTCTTGCGATGAACCCGGACAAGCTTTCGCCGGGCGAGCGCTGCGCGTCGACGTCAAACCGCAACTTCGAAGGCCGTCAGGGCCACAAGGGCCGCACGCATCTGGTGTCGCCGGCCATGGCGGCGGCGGCGGCGATCGCCGGCCACTTCGTCGACATCCGCGAGTGGAAGTAGCGTCGACGGATCGTCGCCCGCGAACGCGGCGGGTGGCGGTCATCGTCGCGCCTGGCTGATTGCAAGGACGTCCGATGCCACCGGGCGGCACCGCTTACTGCGCAATCGGTTGCGGACCGTTTTCTAGCGCCACCAGCAGCGCATCTGCGGCGTGATCACCGGCCCGCTGGCCCGGTACTCTTTCTGCAGCCAGGAATGGCAATAGCGCCTGGCGTTGGGCCCGGGAGACGTCTGGCGCGGACGGATCACAATGTGCGGGCGCCCCTGGGCCGACAGTTCGCGGGTGGCGGAGGACGGCTCGGCCGAAACGGTGCCGGCCCCGCCCGACACCAGGGCGACCACAGCCAGACCGAATGCGAACCTCACCAATGGCATCATCACTTCGTCATCGACTGTAACCGTAGCGGCCGTATCCGTAATAGCCCCGCGAGTGGCTGACCCGCTGGTGTGCGGCCCAGACGGGGGCCCGTCTGTAACTGTAGCGGCTGCTGTAGCGGTCTGGCGATCCGGTGTAGCTGTAAAGGACCTTGCCCCTGTCCCTGTTTTTGTCACAGCCCCAGAATTCGGCGCGGACGGGCCCGGCAAACGCAAGCGCCGACACCAGCGCCACAAGGCCGAGAACGCATGCAACCCTGACCATCACCGGAACCCTTGTTCAGACCGCCACAATAGTTAACGGTCGCGCATTTCGTCTGTTCCGTCAACCGCTTGGTTTGGGCGCGCGGCTGTCCTAGAGCATGGCCATGCCGGATCAGAAGTCTCCGAAAAGCCCGCCCGGCTGGCGTCACCGGCAGGCGCCCTCGCTTGCCGAATTCGAGCAGCTGGCGGCCGAAGCCTACCGCCGCCTGCCGGCGTCATTCCGTGACATGTGCGCGGATCTGGTGATCCGGGTGGAGGACTTCCCGACCGGTGAGGTGCTCGATCACATGGGGCTGGAGTCGGAGTTCGACCTGCTCGGCCTGTTCCAGGGGGTCGGGCTGCCATTCCGTTCGGAGGCAGTCTCGGGGCAAATGCCGAATATGATCTGGCTCTACCGGCGACCGATCCTCGACTACTGGGCCGAGCACGATGACAGCCTGGGAGCCATCGTAACCCACGTGCTGGTGCACGAGATCGGCCACCACTTCGGGTTTTCGGACGAGGACATGGAAGCCATCGAACGGCAAGCGGACTATCGGGAGAAATGAAGCCATGAAGATCAATGGCGCCTGCCAGTGCGGCAACATCACAATCGAAGGCGAGGCAGATCCCGAAAGCGTCAGGATCTGTCATTGCACCGACTGCCAGACAAACAGCGGCGCGGCGTTCCGCTTCAACGTTCCGGTTCCCGGCAACACATTCAGGATGACGGGAAAGCCGACCATCTACATCAAGACGACCGCCGAGAGCGGTCGACCGCGCGCGCAGGCGTTCTGTCCCACATGCGGCACTCCGATCTATACAACGTCACCGGGTGAAGGCCAGCAGGCATCATACATGGTCCGCGCCGGCATCCTCGCGCAGCGCGACCAGCTGATGCCCAGGCTGCAGATCTGGTTCCGCTCCGCGCGATCCTGGGCCACAGGTCTCGATGCGATTCCGAAGGTCGAGAAACAATCCTGAGCCCGTCTTCCTGTGCGGGCGACGCCGGCGCCCGAAATCACGGCGATGCAGAGGAGGAATGAGACAATGAAAATCAACGGCGCCTGCGCCTGCGGCCACATCAGGTTCGAGGGCGAGGCCGATCCGGACAAGGTCTGGGTTTGCCATTGCACGGACTGCCAGTCCGGCACCGGCACGGCGTTCCGGGTCAACATCCCGGTTCCCGGAACGAGCTTCAAAATGCTGTCGGGAGAGCCAACGATCTTCATCAAGACCACGGCGGAAAGCGGCACGCCGCGGGCGCAGGCATTCTGCCCGAAATGCGGCTCACCGATCTATTCGACCACTGTCGGCGACGGCCCCAAGCTGTCCTACACCGTGCGGGTCGGACTGCTGCGCGAGCGCGACCAGCTTGCACCGAAGGTCCAGAACTGGTTCCGCTCGGCGCAAACCTGGCTATCCGGACTGGCGTCGTTGCCACGGAACGAAAAGGCCGCCTGAACGGCCGGGCTGACCTGCGCCGGGCGCATTCCTGCATCAGACGGGCGGTATTGACCGGCGCGGCAAAGGCCGTATGAACATCATGAGACTTTCGCAGGACGAGCCGGAAACCTAGCAGCCATGGACAAGTTCACCACCCTGGAAGGTGTCGCCGCGCCCTTGCGCATGATCAATATCGACACCGACATGATCATCCCGAAGCAGTATCTGAAGACGATTCTGCGCACCGGCCTCGGCAAGGGCCTCTTCTCCGAGCTCCGCTACCACGACGACGGCTCGGAGAACCCGGACTTCGTCCTCAACAAGCCGGCCTACAAGAACGCCAA
>CAZUDR010000431.1:0-2929 GCA_964618715.1 uncultured Undibacter sp.
CTTGCCGGCCGTCCCGGCATGGGCAAGACCGCGCTCGCCACCAATATCGGTTACAACGTCGCCAAGGCATGGCGCGGCGAGGTGCGCCCGGACGGACACACGCTGACCGTGAATGGCGGCATTGTCGGCTTCTTCTCGCTGGAAATGTCGGCCGAGCAGCTTGCCACCCGCATCATCGCCGAACAGACCGGTATTCCGTCCAACCAGATCCGGCGCGGCGGCATCAGCGAGTCCGACTTCGAGAAGATCAAGGACTACTCGATCGAATTGCAGCACCTGCCACTTTACGTCGACGAGACCGGCGGCCTTACCGTTGCACAGCTTGCCGCCCGCGCGCGCCGGCTCAAGCGCCAGCGCGGGCTCGACCTGCTCATTATCGACTACCTGCAGCTGCTGCAGGGTTCCACCCGCCGTTCGGCGGAGAACCGCGTGCAGGAAATCACCGAAATCACCACCAAGCTGAAAGCACTGGCGAAGGAACTCAACGTACCAGTTCTTGCGCTGTCGCAGTTGTCGCGTCAGGTCGAAAGCCGCGAGGACAAGCGCCCGCAACTGTCCGACCTCCGCGAATCCGGTTCGATCGAGCAGGACGCCGACGTCGTCCTGTTCGTCTACCGCGAGGAATACTACCACCTGATGCGCAAGCCGCTGGAATCCAACCGCGAGAAATTCGCCGAGTGGATGGCCGAAGGCGACAAGATCGGCGGCAAGGCGGAAGTCATCATCGGCAAGCAGCGGCACGGGCCGACCGGCACGGTCGAATTGCAGTTCGACGCGGCGGTGACGCGCTTCTCGTCGCTGGCGCGCGACGACCACTTGCCGGAGCGCATCTAGCGGTCGCCTTCCTCCGCCATGGACGGCCCGCACGCAGGCCGGTAAACCGTTGCCCATGGCCCAGACCGAACCCGCCTCGCCGCCACCTGTCCAGGACTTCGACCAGGACGTCGTCCGCCCGCCCCGCGGTGGTCTCGGCGCGATCACGGCAGGCCCGCCGGAGCCCGAGGCCGGCGGCATCCTCACCGTCGATCTGACCGCGATCGAGGCGAACTGGCGCATGCTCGCGCAGCGGGCGACTCCGGCGGAATGCGCGGCCGTGATCAAGGCGAACGGCTATGGCTGCGGCCTCGAGCAGGTTGCCACCGCGCTGGTGAAGGCCGGCTGCAAGACCTTTTTCGTCGCCGATCTCGACGAGGCGCGGCGCGCGCGCGCCGTGGCGCCGGACCAGACAATCTACGTGCTGGCGGGGCTCATGCCGGACACCGGGCCCGCCTTTGCCGATATCAACGTGCGCCCGGTGATCGGCAGCCTGCTCGAGCTGGCGGAATGGGACGCCTTCTGCGAGGCCAACCGGTGGCAGGGCGGCGCCGCCCTGCATGTTGATACCGGCATGAACCGGCTTGGCATTTCTCCGACCGAGGCTGCGGCACTGGCTCCGCGCATCCGCGCGGAGGGCCACGGCATCACGCTGCTGATGAGCCACCTCGCCTGCTCCGAGATCCCGGACGACCCGCTCAACGAGCAGCAGATCAGCCTGTTCCACCAGATCCGTTTTCTCTACCGCGGCATCCCTTCCTCCCTGGCAAACTCTTCCGGCGTCTTCCTCGGCACCGCCGCGCACTGCGACCTGGTGCGCCCCGGCGTTGCGCTCTACGGCGTCAACCCGACGCCTGGCCGCGACAATCCGATGCGGCCGGTGATCAAGCTGGAAGGCCGGATCCTGAACGTCCGTCATGTCCAAAAGGGCGAGACCGTCGGCTACGACGCGGTGTGGACCGCCGGCCGGCCCAGCCGCATCGCGGTCGCCGCAGTCGGCTACGCCGACGGCCTCGCCCGCGCGCTGAGTTCCTCCGACAACCGGCCCGGTGCCGACGCCATCATCGCCGGCCAGCGCTGCCCGGTGGCCGGGCGCATCTCGATGGATCTCACCGCCATCGACATCACAGACCTGCCCGACCTCGTCGGCCGCCGCGGCGACTTTGCGACGCTGATCGGTGACGGCATCAGCGTTGACGACGTCGCCGCCACCGCCGGCACCATCGGCTACGAGGTGCTTACCGGCCTCGGCCACCGCTACCACCGCGTCTACCGGACGTTCTGAGCCTGCTCGGTCCAATCCCCTGAAAAATAAAGCTTTCGGCAAGAATGTTCTTGTAATGTTCCGGCCGAATCTCTAGCCTGCGGGACGGTCGGCGGCCTTCCGACCCTCTCGAACGGGGCCTGTGCCCGAGCCAGTCCCGTGCCGCGGGGCCCGCGACCAGGGCCCCAGAAGGATTTCAGCCATGTCCCGGCGCACGCTCAGCTTCATTTGCCAGCACTGCGGCGCCGCCCACAGCCGCTGGCAGGGCAAATGCGAGGGCTGCGGCGAGTGGAATACGCTGGTGGAGGAAGGCGGCGAGCGCCCGGCCGGCCCCGGCCGCAGGCCGGGCAAGGGCCGCGCCTTCGCGCTCGAACCGCTGTCCGGCGGCGCCGAGGACGCGCCGCGCTGCGCCAGCGGTATCGGCGAGTTCGATCGGGTCACCGGCGGCGGCTTCGTCCGCGGCTCGGTGCTGCTGCTCGGCGGTGATCCCGGCATCGGCAAATCGACGCTGCTGATCCAGGCTGCGGCGGCGCTGGCTCGCGCCGGCCAGCGCGCGGTGTACATCTCCGGCGAGGAAGCCGTCGCCCAGGTCCGACTGCGGGCGGAACGCCTCGGTTTGCGGGATGCCGATGTCGAACTCGCCGCCGAAACGGCGGTGGAGGACATCATCACCACCCTGTCGCAGGGCAAGACGCCGCGGCTCATCGTGATCGATTCCATCCAGACCATGTGGACCGATCTGGTCGATTCCGCGCCCGGCACGGTGACCCAGGTGCGCGGCAGCGCACAGACGCTGATCCGTTTCGCCAAGCGATCGGGCGCGACCATCATTCTGGTCGGGCCCCTGCTGAT
>CAZUDR010000431.1:2939-3289 GCA_964618715.1 uncultured Undibacter sp.
CGGCGCCACGGTTGTGCTCGTCGGCCACGTCACCAAGGACGGGCAGATCGCCGGGCCCCGCGTGGTCGAGCACATGGTCGATGCGGTGCTCTCGTTCGAAGGCGAAGGCTCGCACCAGTTTCGCATCCTGCGCGCGGTGAAAAACCGCTTCGGGCCGACCGACGAGATCGGCGTGTTCGAAATGACCGGCGCCGGCCTGCGCGAGGTTGCCAATCCGTCCGAACTGTTCCTGTCCGAACGCGATCTCGGGCAGGAACAGGACCTTGAATCCCTCGCCGGTCCGGGCGTCGTAGAACTTCAGGTCGCCCCCGGCGACCTGTGGCGGGCACAGGAAGCGGTACTGGAACCCG
>CAZUDR010000432.1:0-3276 GCA_964618715.1 uncultured Undibacter sp.
ACAAGATCACCGGCGCCGGCAACCGCAACGTGCTGGTCACCGAGCGCGGGGCCAGTTTCGGCTACAACACGCTTGTCTCCGACATGCGCGCGTTGCCGATCCTCGCACGCACGACCGGCGCGCCGGTCATCTTCGACGCCACCCATTCGGTGCAGCAGCCCGGCGGGCAGGGGACCGCGTCGGGCGGCGAGCGCGAATTCGTGCCCGTGCTGGCGCGGGCTGCCGTGGCGGTCGGCGTGGCAGGCGTCTTCATCGAGACCCACCAGGACCCCGACAAGGCGCCCTCCGACGGCCCGAACATGTTGCCGCTCAAGGAGCTGGAGCCGCTTCTGCGCAAACTGGTCGAGTTCGACCGGCTGACCAAGGCCTGAGCCTTCGCCGAGTCCGCCAAGCGCATGCCGTCAATCATCAACCTCATGGCGTTCGTGATATTCGCGACGTCGCTGTTCATGCGCGCGCTCGACCCGGTGATCCCGCAGATCGCCCACGGCCTGGGTGTGACGCAGACCACGGCGGCGCTGCTGTCCACGGGCTTCACGCTGCCATACGCCCTGATTCAGCCGGTGCTCGGCGCACTGGCCGACATGCTGAGCAAGGGCCGGATGATCATGGTCTGCATGCTGATCCTCGGGCTCAGCTCGCTGGCGGCGGCGGTCGCGCCCAGCTTCGAGGTGCTGATGGGGCTGCGGATCGTGGCCGGCATCGCCGCCGGCGGGGTCTTCCCCGTCGCCATGGCCATCGCCGGCGACCAGGTGCCCGTGGCCCAGCGCCAGGTGGCCATCAGCCGGCTGCTGTTCGCCGCCATGGGCGGCAACCTGCTGGGCGCCTCCGGCGCCGGCGTGGTCGGCGACCTGATCGGCTGGCGCGGCGTGTTCGTCCTGACCGGCGTGATCGACCTGCTGGCGCTGGCACTGGCCTGGCCCGGTTTCCGCAATATGGGCGAGGCGGCAGGTCGTTTCGATCTTTCGACCCTGGTGCCGAACTACCGCGCCGTCTTCCGCAACCCGCTGGCCAAGTACTGTTTCGGTGCCGTGTTCCTGGAGGCGACGTTTCTCTTCGGCGTGTTTCCCTACATGGCGAGCATGCTGCGCACCGAGGGGGTGAACAGCGCCTCCATCGCCGGCGTGGTCATTGCCGGCTTCGGGATCGGCGGCATCGTCTACACCTTCGTGGTGTCATGGATGCTCAACCACCTCGGCGAGAAACGCATGATGGCCGGCGGCGGCATGGTCATGGCTTTTTCGCTGATCGTGATCGCCCTGCGCGCGCCCTGGCCGGTCGAGTTCATCAATTTCATGGTGCTGGGTTTCGGTTTCTACATGCTGCATGGCTGCATTCAGGTCTACGTCACCGAGTTGGCGCCGACCGCGCGCGCGTCCGCCACCGCGGGGCACTCCAGCTTCTTCTTCATCGGGCAGGCGGTCGGTCCGGTGGTCTACGGGCTGGGCCTGTCCAGCGGGATCGGCATCGTGCCGGTGCTGGTCGGCGGCGCCGTGATGCTGACGGCGACTGGCTGGATCTGTGCGCTGCGGCTGCGCCGCGAGCCGGCACCGGCGACGGGCTAGGCGGCGACAAAGCGCTCGATTTTCGCCAGCAGCTTCGGACCCATGGCCCGGGCGCTCATGTGGTCCTGCCCCGTGAGCAGTTCACGGTCCTCGACGAGGTAACGGCTGCCCAGCACGGCGTTGCTGACCTTGCCGCCGCGGCGCTCAAGCATCGGTTTCGGATAATCCGGCATATGCCCGCCCGCGTTGAAAAACGGAATGTCCTCGAGCAGCCGGTCCGCGAGCAGGCTGACACAGGTCATCGCGTATCCGTCGTAAATCCATTTGCCGTCAATCACGGGAGCGGCGGCAAGCGCGGCCGGCGCGTGGCAAATCAGTGCGGTCGGTTTTTTCGTTTCGTGGAAATGTTCGAGCAGCGCGCCGGTGTCGCGGTTGAGCGCGTCCCCTTCGCGCCAGTTCGCAAACGACACGTCGCTCATGGGTGCGTGGCCGCCCGGAACGAACAGGGCGTCGAAGCTGTCCAGTTCGGCCCGGTCTTTGAGGATGTCGGCAATCCTGCGCGGACGGTCGAAGCCCATTGTCCTGAGGCGGTCAATGAAGGCCAGCGCGCGATCGCGGCGTTGGCGCGAGAAGCCCCAGAAAAACAGGTTCTTTGAGCCTTCATCGATGACGCAGGGCTTCCCGTCCGGCGTCGCGAAGTGCAATTCGTGCCCGGCATCAACCAGCGGCGCCAGCGGCTCGACGATCTCGGACAGGAACGTGCCGGCGGACCGTTGTCCGCCTTCGCGATGCGGCACGTAGTCGGCCGACGACGTGTAGACGAGAACCCTGGCTTTCCTGCTCATGGATGTCCCGCATCAGCCGCGACCGCGGTACGGCGCGACATTCTGGTCCGGAACCCACACGCCCTTTGGCAGCCGACCAGCCTGCCAGAACACGTCGATCGGAATGCCGCCGCGCGGATACCAGTAGCCGCCGATGCGCAGCCATTTCGGCCTGAGCAACGCGTTCAGGCGCTTGCCGATGGCCACCGTGCAGTCCTCGTGGAATGCACCGTGGTTGCGGAAGCTGGCCAGGTAAAGCTTGAGCGACTTGGACTCGACCAGAAAACGGGCCGGCACGTAGTCGATGACCAGATGCGCGAAGTCGGGCTGGCCGGTGATCGGACAGAGCCTGGTGAACTCCGGCGCGGTGAAGCGGGCGACGTAGTCGGTGTCGGCGTGCGGGTTGGGCACCCGGTCCAGGGCTGCCCTGTCGGGTGAGGCGGGCAGGGGGCTCCGGCGCCCCAGCTGCAACGGTTTCCTGCTCATCGGTGCTGCAATGCCCGGCGCCACGGGGCATGACAAGGGGGTTCTCCATCCTGTACAAGCCCGCCGAACCGACCTGCCGGACGCATCATGACCGCCATCATCGACATCATTGGCCGCGAAATTCTCGATTCCCGCGGCAACCCGACCGTCGAGGTCGATGTGGTACTGGAAGGCGGCGCCTTCGGCCGCGCTGCTGTTCCCTCCGGCGCCTCGACCGGTGCGCACGAGGCCGTCGAACTGCGCGACGGCGACAAGGGTCGTTACGGCGGCAAGGGCGTGCGCAAGGCGGTCGACGCGGTCAATGGCGAGATATTCGACGCGCTGTCCGGCATGGACGCGGAGGCGCAGGCGAGGATCGACGAAACGCTGGTCGCGCTCGACGGGACGCCCAACAAGGCGCGGCTCGGCGCCAATGCCATCCTCGGCGTGTCGCTGGCAACCGCCAAGGCGGCGGCCAGGGC
>CAZUDR010000433.1:0-3270 GCA_964618715.1 uncultured Undibacter sp.
TTCTCGGAGAAGCCGTCCAGCGCGCTTGCGCCGTCGTTATAGGTCTGAGTCTTGTAGCCTTCCGCCTCGAGCACGATGCGCAAGGAGGTCAGAATGTTACGGTCGTCGTCGACCAGAGCGATTGTCGGCATTGTGCCCCTTTTGGATGACGTCCCGTCCCCGTTTGAGCCCGCAAACAGGGGCTGAAATGTGACCTCTTTGCAACAACTATGTGATTCGGTAGCGATTTCAAGCCCCGGCCGGGACGGATCTCGGCAGGCGCCTGTCGGGCATTCAACAAAGGACGCGCCGATTACGTTCACGATTATTTGGCCGGATATGCCAACGTGCGATCAGGACCTTGCCGATGAACAAACCCGCTGCTGACACACCACTTCCGGGCGCCATGCCGGGGCGCACACCGGAGAACGCGCCGCAGCCTGGGGACTTCAGGCCGCTCGCGGTGGCCAAGAGCCTGCTGCACGCGACGCGGGCGGGGACGCTGGCGACCCTCGACCGCAACACCGGCCATCCGTTCAGTTCTCTGGTTAATGTTGCGACAGACGCAGACGGCTCGCCGCTTATCCTGGTGTCGCGCCTCGCAACGCACACCGCAAATCTGGAGCGCGACGGCCGCGCCTCCCTGTTGCTCGCCGAAACCGGAAAGGGTGATGCACTGGCACATCCTCGCCTCACCGTCCTCGGCACGTTTGCACCGGTCGGTGACGCGGCGGAGCCTGCCATCCGCCGACGATTTCTTGCCCGCCATCCGAAGTCGGAACTCTATGCCGGCTTCGCTGACTTCTCGTTCTGGCGCATGGAGGTTGTCTCCGCACATCTGAACGGCGGGTTTGCACGCGCGGCCGATCTTGCTGCGGCGGACGTTCTTACTGATGCAGACGGCGCCGAGGCGCTGGTCGATGCCGAGGAAGGCGCCATTGCTCACATGAATGCCGATCATGCAGATGCGTGCCGGCTCTACGCTACCCGGCTGCTCGGCGCACGTGACGGCGGCTGGACCTGCGTCGGCATCAATCCTGACGGCATCGAGTTGCAACGTGGCCAGGAGGCGGTGTGGTTGGCCTTCCCGCAGCGCATCATCACGCCGGGCGCGTTGCGGACGGTACTGAAAGACCTCGCTGACCAGGCGCGTGGCGCCTGACATCCGTCAGGGACAGGCAGGATCCGGGACCTGCGACGGTGCGTGCATGCCGCGCGTCACCGCGCGCGGTGTCGATCCGGGCGCAAGGCCGCCGCGCGTCAACGCATGCCATTTACCCTTGGCTAACAGTGGTTTCGTGACTATGGTCGCGCCGCTTGCGGGCAGGGGCTATACTAATGTCTAGTCCGGTGGACCTCGCGGGTCGTCAAGGGGTTAACGGGAGCCGCCGGGCTCGGTGGGAGGACTAGCGTGCAAGAAACGGGTGTGCGGAACGCGGCCTATGGCGCCGACAAATTCGGCTTCAAGGGGCTCGCCGCGGTCCGCTGGAATTTGACCGAGGCGGCCCTCTACGAGCACGTCATCGCCGCCAACGAAGCCTCCCTTGTCGCCTCAGGCGCGCTCTGCGCGGAAACCGGCCATCACACCGGCCGTTCGCCAAAGGACAAGCACACGGTCGTCGACGATCTCACCGAAAAGACCGTCTGGTGGGACAACAACCGCAAGATGACGCGGGAGAATTTCGACGCGCTGCTCGCCGACTTCATCAGGCACGCCGAAGGCAAGAAACTTTTCGCGCAGGATCTTTTTGGCGGCGCCGATCCGAAATACCGGATCAGGACTCGTGTCTACACCGAACTCGCCTGGCATTCCCACTTTATCCGTCAGCTGCTGATCCGCCCGGAGCGCGCCGACGTCGAGACCTTCGTTCCCGACCTCACCATTGTCGACATGCCGTCGTTCAAGCCGGACCACAAGCGTCATGGCGGACGCGAGGGCTCCGACACCATGGTGGCGATCGACTTCACGCGCAAGATCGTGCTGATCTGTGGCTCGTCCTACGCCGGCGAAATGAAGAAATCGGTGTTTACCACGCTCAATTTCTATCTGCCGGCGGAGAACGTGGTGCCGATGCACTGTTCTGCGAATGTCGGCAAGGATGGCGACGCGGCGCTGTTCTTCGGCCTCTCGGGCACCGGCAAGACCACGCTGTCGGCGGATCCGCACCGCACGCTGCTCGGCGACGACGAGCACGGCTGGGGTCCGGACGGCATCTTCAATTTCGAGGGCGGCTGCTACGCCAAGTGCATCAAGCTCAGCCAGGAAGCCGAGCCGCAGATCTGGGACGCCACCAACCGTTTCGGCGCCGTCCTGGAGAACGTGGTGTTCGATCCGGAGACGCGTGTGCCCGACTACAACGACGGCTCCAAAACCGAGAACACGCGTTCAGCCTATCCGCTGCATTTCATTCCCAATGCCTCGCCGAGCGGCCGCGCCGGTCACCCGAAAAACATCATCTTCCTGACCGCGGATGCGTACGGCGTGATGCCGCCGATCGCCAAGCTCGACCCCAACCAGGCGATGTACCACTTCCTCTCCGGTTACACCGCCAAGGTCGCCGGCACCGAGAAGGGGCTGATCGGCGTGCAACCGGAATTCTCCACCTGCTTCGGTGCGCCGTTCCTGCCGCGGCATCCGTCGATCTACGCCGACCTGCTGCGCGGCTATATCAACCGCCACAAGGTCGACTGCTGGCTGGTCAATTCCGGCTGGACCGGCGGCAAATACGGCGAGGGCCGCCGCATGCCGATCAAGGCGACCCGCCGGCTGCTGACCGCCGCGCTCGACGGCTCGCTGTAGGATGCCGACTTCCGCACCGATCCGTATTTCGGTTTCTCCGTGCCGACCTCCGTGCAGGGGGTCGAGCCGCATCTGCTCAATCCGATCAAGACCTGGAAAAACAAGGCCGAGTTCGACCGCACCGCGCGCGATCTGGTCGCCATGTTCCAGAAGAACTTCACCCGCTTCGAGAGCCACGTCACCGCGGACATCAAGGCGGCGGCCCCGGAAGTGAAAATCGCGGCGGAGTAAGACTGCGTTCAGGACAGGAAAAGGCGGCCACGATGGCCGCCTTTTTCTTTTCCGGTCGCACCCTCTGGTTCATGACGGCAATGTGTGATGTTGATGAGCGGCCGAACTGAAGCCGGCCGGACGCATACAATGCACAAGATCAGGCTTGGATCGCGGGACATTGCCGCCGCCGGCCTCGGCTGCATGGGTATGTCGGGCGGCTACGGCCCGGCCGACGACGCCGAGAGCATCGCCACCATCCATGCTGCGCTGGAGGCCGG
>CAZUDR010000434.1:0-3250 GCA_964618715.1 uncultured Undibacter sp.
TTGGCGTATTGCTCGGTATAGGCCGTTTGCACGCGGTCGAGCACGGCTTTCGGCTTCTGCGCCGAGGCGGCGTTGTCGAGATAGACCAGCGGCTTGCCATAGACCTGCATGGCCAGCGCGGGAAAGTCCGCGCGGATGCGGTCAATGTCCAGTGCCCCGTTTTTCACCGCCGGATGCATGATCAGCCCCGTCTGCGCAGCCAGTCGATGGCGTCGTTCATCAACGCGTCGCGAATGCCTTCATCGTCGATCTCATCGATCACCTCGCCGACAAAGGCCTGGATCAGCAGTGCCTCCGCTTCCTTCTCCGGGATCCCGCGCGACATCAGATAGAACTTGAGATTGTCGTCCGGCGCGGCCGTCGTGGCGCCATGACCGCAAACGACGTCGTCGGCAAAGATCTCGAGTTCCGGCTTGTTGTCGGCCTCGGCACCGTCCGACAGGAGCAGCGACCGCGTCATCATCTTGGCGTCGGTCTTCTGCGCATGCGGCTGCACGACAATCTTGCCCTGGAACACCCCGTGCGCCTCGTCGTCGAGCACCGCCTTGAACTGCTCGCGGCTCTCGCAGTGGCCAACGGCGTGCTCGATCAGCAGCGTTGTGTCGACATGCTCCTTGCCGCGCAACAGGCTGACGCCGCGCAGCGCCCCGTGCGTGTTCTCGCCGGCGAAAGTGACGAAGTTCTGGTTGCGCACCACATCGGAGTCGCTGGTATAGGCGAAGCTCCTGAAGGTTGCGTCGGCGCCGATGGATGCGAGCAGGCTCGCCACATGGAGAGCGCGCGCGCGGGTGATCCGGAAATAACTGACGTCCGCGCCGTCGCCGACCACCAGTTCGAGTGCGGCATTGACCTGCGTGTCGCCGCTGTCGTGGCTTTCAGCAATCGTCGCCCTCGCGCCCTCTTCCACCACCACCAGCGAACGGACAAATGCGGAAGCCGGCTTGTCGCTGCCGCTGGCAAATACGACGTGGATGGGTTTCTTCAGCGCCGTCCCCTTCGCCACGCGGATGACGGCTCCGTCGCCCATCAGGGCGGTGTTCAGCGCCACCGCGACGTCGTCGGTGGCGAAGGTCTTGCCGACATGCCCGGCAACCAGGGCGTCGCCCCTGGCGAGCGCGTCGGCCAGTGATCCGATCGTCAGCCCGTCCTCGGGGGCAAGGTCCGACATGTCCGGCACAAATGCGCCATCGACAAACACCAGTCGCCGGCAATCGAGCCCGGCCAGCAGGTCGCGCGCCTCCCCGGCGCGACGTTTGGCGGCGGCATCGGGCGGCGATGCCGGCGGATTGACCTCTCGCAGGAGCGCGCGGAGGTCCGTGTACTTCCAGTCCTCGACGCGGCGGTGCGGCAGGCCTTGCGTCTCGAATTGTCTGAAGGCGTCCTCGCGCAGACGTTCGACCGCGCCCTTGCCCGGCAGAGTCTTGCGCGCCGCTGCATAGGCATCGCTCAATGCCTGTTCGGCCGGGGTCCTCATGGCGCGAACGTCCGCGTTCATGGTCAGGCCGCCTCCCCCTGAAACTCGGCGTAGCCCTTGGCCTCGAGTTCCAGCGCCAGTTCCTTGCCGCCGGATTTCATCACCTTGCCCTGGGCCATCACGTGCACGACGTCAGGGACGATGTAGTTGAGCAGACGCTGGTAGTGGGTGATGACGATCATGGCACGATCGGGCGAACGCAACCGGTTGACGCCGTCGGCCACGATCTTGAGTGCGTCAATGTCGAGCCCCGAATCGGTCTCGTCGAGTACCGCCAGCCGCGGCTGCAGCACCGACATCTGCAGGATTTCCTGGCGCTTTTTCTCGCCGCCGGAGAATCCGACATTGACCGGGCGGCGCAGCATTTCCTGGCTGATGCCGAGATTCTTTGCGGTGTCGCGCACCAGCTTCATGAAGTCCGGCGTGGATACCTCGCCCTCGCCCCGGGTCTTGCGCTGCGCATTCAGCGCGGTGCGCAGGAAGGTCATGGTGGCCACGCCCGGCACCTCAACAGGATACTGGAACGCGAGGAACAGACCCTTGGCCGCGCGCTCGTCGGGGCTCATTTCAAGCACGCTTTCGCCGTCGAGCAGGATGTCGCCCTCGGTGACCTCGTAGTCGTCCTTGCCGGCAAGCACATAGGCGAGCGTCGACTTGCCGGAGCCGTTCGGCCCCATGATCGCGGCCACCTGACCCTTGTCCACCGTCAGGTCGAGACCGTTGAGAATTGTCTTGCCGTCGATCTCGACGTGCAGGTTTTTGACTTCCAGAAATGCCATCGTGTTGTCTCTGTCTCTCTTCGTCTAGGCGTCTTCGCCGTCGAAATAATCCGCCTTTTGCATCCGGCCGACGCCAGCATATGTCGCGCTCTTGAAGTCCCCGTCCTTGACGCCGGCCATGACGCCGATCTTCCCGGAGTCGGGATAGTCGACCACCTCGGTGGCGGCCATCGAGGAAATGCCCAGGTAGCGCAGGTCCCCGGAGCCGGTGTTGATCAGCTGGTGCGGTTTGGTGCCGGCCGGAGCGGCGACGAGGTCACCGGCCTTCACCGGCAGCGTCTCCTCGCCCCACCGGTATTGTCCTTCGCCGGACAGCACGAAGAACAGCTCATCCATCACGTGATGGCGGTGGAACGGAAAGGCCTTCTTGCCGGGCGGCACCACGTGCAGGGCGCAACCGAGCTCCTTGAGGCCGAGCGTCGGCCCGGCCCGGCCCCATTTCATGACAAACGACTTCCCGTTGCCGCGGTCGGCAAGCGGAATGTCGTTGATACTGAGCACCGGCGTCGCGGTCATCCGACACTGCCCTCCAGGCTGATCGAGATCAGCTTCTGCGCTTCGACCGCGAACTCCATTGGCAACTGCTGCAGCACGTCCTTGACGAATCCGTTGACGACCAGCGCAGTCGCCTCCTCCGCCGACATGCCGCGGCTCTGGCAGTAGAACAGCATGTCCTCGGAGATCTTCGATGTTGTGGCCTCGTGCTCGAAGACGGCCGACGAATTCTTTGCCTCGATGTAGGGCACGGTATGGGCGCCGCACCTGTCGCCGATCAGCAGCGAGTCGCAATTGGTGAAATTGCGCGCGCCGGTCGCCTTGCGGTGCGCGGAGACGAGACCGCGGTAGGTGTTGTTCGACTTGCCGGCCGAGATGCCCTTGGAAATGATCCGGCTCACGGTGTTCTTGCCGAGATGCAGCATCTTGGTGCCGCTGTCGACCTGCTGGCGGCCATTGGAAATGGCGATCGAATAGAACTCGCCGCGCGAGCCGTCGCCGC
>CAZUDR010000435.1:0-3250 GCA_964618715.1 uncultured Undibacter sp.
TGGTCGATGCCGAGACCGGGGCGGACACGCTGTCGTGGTCGCCGGAAGCGCGCAAGCAGGCGATCCTCGCCGACCGGCTCGTCATTACCAAGACCGACATCGCCGGCGAAGGCGCGGCCGAAGCGCTGGCTGCACAGCTCCGCGCGCTCAACCCGGGCGCAGAGATCCTGCAGGCGGTCAACGGCGTGCTCGACCCGAGCCGGCTGGTCGAGCCGGCGAATGACCAACGCAATGCCTTCGTGGCGGAGACCGCACATTCGGACGGCATTTCGAGCTTCGTGCTGAGCGAAGAAAAGCCGATGCCGTGGCAGGTGTTCGCGCGCAGCATGGCGACACTGATGACCATGCGCGGCACTGACCTGCTGCGGGTGAAGGGATTTCTCAATGTCGAAGGCTGCAAGGGACCGGTGGTGGTGCAGTTCGTTCAGCACCTTGCGCACCCGCCAGTCGAGCTCGACGCCTGGCCGGACGACACCCGCATGAGCCGCGTGGTGTTCATCACGCGCAATATCGCGGAGAAGCAGGTGCGCGATCTTTTCGCGGCCGTGCGGGGACTTACCTGACCGGTGCGAGCCGCGTGATGCCTTTCCGCGCGGCCTCGATCACCGGCGGCACGGCGTCGTCATTGTTGGGCGCCATGATGTGGCATCCCGCCACGTGGGGGATCTCGGACAGTTCCTGCACGAGATCAACGCAGATACGGCGGCCTTCCTCCGCCGGATCACGCGCCGCTTCAAGACGCGCAATCGTGGCATCGGGGATGATGGTGCCGAACAGCTTGCTTTTCATCCAGCGCGCCGATTTCGCAGAGCGCAGCGGCGCAATGCCGATCAGCATGTAGATCTTGTCGGTCAGGCCGTGTTCGGCCAGCCGCGCCATGTAGCGGCGTACCACGCCGGCATCCATGCAGAACTGGGTCTGCACGAATTGCGCGCCGGCAGCGACCTTGGCTTCCAGGCCAGACGGTTCCCAGTCGGGCGGCGGATCAATCGGCATGTCGGCACCGCCGAGAAAGAAATCGGCACGACCGCCGATTTTCCGGCCGGGCGGCAGCTCGCCCTGGTCACGAAGCGCGCGGGCAGTCCCGAGAAGCTGTCGTGGATCGAGATCGAAGACCGCTCTGGCATCGGGCTGATCGCCGGCCGACGGATCGTCGCCACGCAGCATCAACAGATTGCGCACGCCGCTGGCAGCGGCGGCCAGCATGTCGCTCTGCAGGGCAATGCGATTGCGGTCACGGCAGGTGAACTGGAGGATCGGCTCGATGTCTTCCTGCACGAGCATCGCAGCCGCGCTGACGGCGGCGAGATGCGGCCGCGCGCCGGCGCCGTCGGTGACGTTGACCGCGTCGGCCAGTCCCCTGAGCGGCCGCGCCTTGGCCAGCAGGTCGTTGCGGTCGGCGGAAACCGGCGGCGTCACCTCGGCGGTGATGACGAAATGGCCGGCACGCAGCCTGTCCTGGAAGCTTCTGGTCACCGGAACCACGTCGCAAAATCCGGTGGACCTTGCAAGCTAATCAATGAGACATTGGATGTGCGGCGTGGCTGCCGCACAAACGCACGGGATCGGTTTCCGATGGCGAAATCGCTGGACGAAGCGCTTTCATGTATCGGCGACGGCTGCGAGCTGATCGTTCCGCGCGAAGTGTCCGGTGTGCCCATGGCGGCGACACGGGCCCTGATCCGCCGCGGCGTCAAGAAACTGCATCTGGTGGCGCTGCCCACCTCGAGCCTGCAGGCCGACCTGCTGATCGGCGCCGGCTGCGTGGCGACGCTGGAGACCAGCGCCGTGAGCCTCGGCGAGTTCGGACCGGCGCCGCGGTTTGGCGACGCGATCCGCAGCGGCGCGATCACCATGAAGGACGCGACCTGTCCCGCCCTGCACGCCGGCCTGCAGGCGGCGGAAAAGGGCGTGCCCTTCATGCCGCTGCGCGGACTGATCGGCTCGGACGTGCTGAAATACCGCGACGACTGGAAGGTGATCGACAGTCCCTTCGCCGATGACGACCCCATCGTGCTGCTGCCGGCGATCAGGCCGGATGTCGCGCTGATGCACGCGCCGATGGCCGACCGCTTCGGCAACGTGTGGATCGGACGGCAGCGCGAGCTGGCGATGATGGCGCACGCGGCGGAAAAGACCGTCGTCACAGTCGAGAAGATGCACGACGGCGACCTGCTCGACAATCCTGTTCTCGCTGCCGGCACATTGCCGGGATTTTATGTGGAGGCGATCGCGATTGCCGAGCGCGGCGCCTGGCCGCTGCCGCTGCCGGACTATTACGGTGCCGATGCGGAACACCTTGCGCTGTACGCGAAGATGGCGGCGACGGCAGAGGGTTTCGCGGAATACATGGACAAGTACGTGTATGAACGCCGCGCCGCGTGACTTTCGCGACGAGGAACTGCTCGCCGATGTGATCGCGCGGCTGATCGGTGATGTGCGGCACGTGGCGGTCGGCAACGCATCGCCCATACCGGCTACCGCCGCGCTGCTCGCACGCGAGCGCAACGGCAACGGTCGGCCCTACGTGTCACTGCTGCAAAGCCGCAAGCACAATTTCTTCACTGACGGTGCGCGCGAACTGTTCGACTGTGCCGGCCAGGGACGCATCGACGTGTTCTTCCTGTCCGGCGGGCAGATCGACGGTGAGGGCAACGTCAATCTGGTATCGGTCGGCGACTACGAACAGCCGACGGTGCGCTTTCCCGGCTCGTTCGGCTCGGCCTATCTCTATTACGTCGTGCCCAGGGTCATCCTGTTCCGCACCGAGCATTCGCGCCGCACGCTGGTGCCGAAGGTGGATTTCGTCAGCGCCGCCGGCAGCAGCGAAGGCAACGTGTATCGCCCGGGCGGCCCGGTCGCGCTGGTCACCAATCGCTGCCTGTTCTCCTTCGCGGACGGTCATTTCACGCTGGCCAGCGTGCACCCCGGCCACACCGTGGAGGAAGTAATCGAGAACACGGGATTCGACTTCGAGCGGCCGGCCACCGTGCCGGAGACGCCGGCGCCGACAGCCGAGACGCTTCGCCTCATGCGCGAGGTCGTGGCGCCGCAGCTCGCCGAGGTCTACCCGCAATTTGCCGCGCAGGTCTTCGGCGTGGGCGAAGCCGCTTTCGCGCGGTGAAAGCAGCAGGTCTTCCGGCGCAAATGCGTCTAAGCTAGTCTGCCGCCCGCAAAACAAGGCAAGAGGAAACATCCGGTGAAAACAGTTGAAGCGGCGGTAATCGGTGTCGGTTGGGTCGGCGGCACG
>CAZUDR010000436.1:0-3232 GCA_964618715.1 uncultured Undibacter sp.
AATTCGGCATAGGCATAGGCGAGCTTGAGGCCGAACGTCGTCGGCTCGGCATGAATGCCGTGCGAGCGGCCGACCGTCGGCGTCATCTTGTGTTCGTGGGCGCGGCGCTTGAGCGCTGCCAGCAGCGCGTCAACGTCGGCGATCAGGATGTCCGCCGCACGCACGAGCTGCACGTTGAGACAGGTGTCGAGCACGTCGGAGGACGTCATGCCCGAATGGACAAAGCGTGCCTCCGGCCCGACGATTTCAGCGAGATGCGTGAGGAACGCGATGACGTCGTGCCTGACCTCGGCTTCGATGGCGTCGATGCGCGCGACATCGAATTTTGCCGCCTTGCCTTTTTCCCAGATCGTCTTCGCCGCCTCTTTCGGGATCATGCCGAGTTCGGCCATGGCGTCGGCGGCGTGCGCCTCGATCTCGAACCAGATGCGGAATTTGGTTTCCGGTGACCAAATCTCGGCCATTTCCGGTCGGGAGTAGCGGGGAATCATGCCGGCCCTCTAACCGTGTTCACGGGCGAAATTGAGGTATCATGAAGCGTTCGGCCGGCAAACCGCTATTGCTGGAGCTTCGCCGCTGGGCGGTGAATGGCTTCGGTGCGGGTGGGTACGATGTTGGCGCGGTCGAGGCCCTCAAGGACCCGCAGGGGTCCTGGCGTCGGCCGACATTCACGCCCGTCTCCCGGCAACGTCGTTCGCCTGATGGAGAAGGGCAAGCAACCCCTTGAGGAGCTCAGTTGGAGTCGGCGGGCAGCCGCGGATGTGCAAATCGACCGGGATGATGTCCTTGACGCCTCCAGCCACCGCATAACTGCCGGCAAATACTCCGCAGTCGGCAGCGCAAGCGCCGACCGCCACCACCCATTTCGGATCGGGTGTGGCGTTGTAGGTGCGCAGCAAGGCCTCGCGCATGTTTCTGGTCACCGGCCCGGTCACCAGCAGAACGTCGGCATGACGCGGCGAGGCGACGAAATGCAGGCCGAAGCGCTCGAGGTCGTAGAACGCATTGTTGAGCGCGTGGATCTCCAGTTCGCAGCCATTGCAGGAGCCGGCATCGACCTGGCGGATGGAAAGCGAGCGCCCGAGCTTGGCGCGTGCCGCTCTCTTCACGCTCTCGGCAAGTTCGACCAGCGCCGCTTCGTCGGGAGCAGGCGCGGCTTCCGTAAGCGGCCCGTGGATCAGGCTTTCGAACAGCGTCTGGCGCATCAGAGGTCGTGTCCCGAATAGGAACAGTTGAACGATTTGTTGCAGAGCGGAAAGTCGGCCACGATGTTGCCTTCGATCGCGGTCTCCAGCAGGGGCCATTGGAACCAGGACGCGTCGCGCAAGTGACAGCGCTCGACCTGGGCATCGGCGCCAAGGCGCAGCCAGACCAGCACGTCGCCGCGGAAGGCTTCCGTGAGCGCCAGGCCTTCACACGGCTCTCCCCGGCTCTTGACCTCGGCCAGGATGGAGCCATCCGGCAGCGCATCGACGATCTGCTCGATCAGCGCGATGCTCTGCTCGACCTCGCGGATCCGAACCCACACCCGCGCATCGACATCACCTTCGTCCCGCACCGGTACCTCGAACCTGAGTGCGTCGTAAGGCGCGTAAGCAAACGTGCGTCGCGCATCGAAATTCCGGCCCGAGGCGCGGCCAACATAACCGCCGGCGCCGAATTGACGGACATACTCCGGCTTGACGATGCCGGTGCTGACCGTGCGGTCCTGCAACGAAGCGGTGTTATCGTAGAGCTCTATCAGACGCGGGAACCGGCGCCGCAGCTCGGCCAGCAAAGCTTTGACCGCCGCCAGCCCCTCCGACCCGATGTCGCGGGCAACCCCACCGGGCACGATCACGTCCATCATCAGCCGGTGACCGAAGCAGGCTTGCGCCGCGCGCAGCACGCGCTCGCGCAACACACTCGTCTGCGCATGCATCAGTGCGAAGGCGGCGTCGTTGCAGATGGCGCCAATGTCGCCGAGATGGTTCGCGAGCCGCTCAAGTTCGGCCATCAACGCGCGCAAACCGGTCGCGCGCGGCGGCGCCTCGATTTGCAGCGCCGCCTCGACAGCCAGTGCAAAGGCATAGGAATAAGCGACCGTGCTGTCCCCGGAGGTGCGCGCGGCGAGCGTGGCGGCCTTGTCGAGCGAAGCCCCCGTCATGAGCGACTCGATGCCCTTGTGCACATAGCCGAGCCGCTGCTCCAGCCGCACCGTGAACTCGCCGTTGGCGGTGAAGCGGAAATGCCCCGGCTCGATGATGCCGGCATGCACCGGGCCGACCGGGATCTGGTGCAGGCCCTCCCCTTCGACCGGCAGGAATTGATAGGGCTCGGGTTTCTGCGCCGGTCCCTTGTCGCCGAGCGGGTGCGCCACATCCCAGAAGCCAAGGTCGAGCCACGGCCGCGTGTCCGGCGAACCGACCGCCACGAGCCCGAACAACGAACGGATAGCGCGTTCGGGCCGCAGCGCCGACGGATGCCGGGAGCCGACGCTGGGGAATTTGCCATCTACGCATCCGTAGGTGAGCACGTCGATGTTGCCGGCACTCTCATCGAGCAGCGCCATGTGCACGTTCGGCGCATCCCCCCAGAGGCCAAGCAGGGTCGCCTGCCCGCCGGCGAGACGCGCGATGGCTTCACGCCACTGCTGCTCATTCACGGTCTTGCGGGGTGGATTCATGGCCCTATCCCAACAGCCGCGCGACGTTCTCGAAGCCGGCGACCAGCGCCGGCGGCAGATAAATGCCGGCCATGGCGACGATCGCCAGATGCGCGAACATCGGCACGTAAGAGGCTTTGGCCGGCGTCGCGGGCCCGCGCGGCTCGCCGAAGGCGATGCCACTCAGCCGCCAGAACAGGCCGCCGAGCGCAATCAGGATGCCGACGCCCAGCAGCGTCGCAAGCCACGGCTCACGCGCGAAGGTTGAGGTGACCACAAGGAATTCGCTCATGAAGATGCCCAGTGGCGGCAGGCCGGCAATCGCCACAACGCCCACCACCAGACCCCAGCCGAGCGCCGGATGGGTCACCGTCAGCCCACCCAACTCGGCAATTTTCTGCGTACCTTTGACCTGCGCGATGTGACCGACCGCAAAGAAAATCGCCGATTTGGTCAGCGAATGCATGGTCATGTGCAGGAGGCCGGCGAAATTGGCAAGCGGGCCACCCATCCCGAACGCGAACACGATGATGCCCATGTGCTCGATCGAGGAGTACGCGAACATGCGTTTGATGTCGCGGCGGCGGT
>CAZUDR010000437.1:0-3232 GCA_964618715.1 uncultured Undibacter sp.
GGCGTGCGCGAATCCAGGTTGAACATGTTGACATAGCTCCAGCCCAGCAGGCCGTGGGCGTGGGCATACTGGGGATCGTGCGCGAGCGCCTGCTGCAACAGCTCCTGCGCGCGCCGCTGCTCCTCCGTGCTCATGTGCCACAACGCAGGCAGCGCCTGCATGACCAGGTCCCAGGCGTCCATGTTCTGCGGCGGCATGCGGCGAATCCGCGCCGCCTCGGCGGCGAGGATTTGCGGGCCGACAGATCCGATGACGCTGTTGGTGATGTCGTCCTGCAGCTCGAAGATGTCGGCCAGCTTGCGGTCGTACCGCTCGGCCCACAGATGGACGCCGTTGGCGGCATCGATCAGCTGCCCGGTCACGCGCACCCGGTCGCCCGCCTTGCGCACGCTGCCTTCGAGCACGTAGCGCACGCCCAGCTGGCTTGCGACCTTGCGCACATCGACGGCCTCGCCCTTGTAGGCGAAGGTCGAGTTGCGGGCGATGACGAAGAACCAGCGCTGCCGCGACAGGCCGGTGATGATGTCCTCGGTCAGGCCGTCGGCGAAATAGTCCTGTTCCGGATCGCCGCTCATGTTCTGGAACGGCAGCACGGCAATCGACGGCTTGTCGGGCAGCGCCAGCGCCGGCGCCCCTTCCTCCTCAACCTGTGCCGGTTCCATGGCAGCCCCGGTCACGGCGACCGGCGGCGCGGCCCCCGTGTCGTCCGCCACCGGCGGCGCAGCGGCGGCGTGGTCGACATCGCCGACGAAACGGAAGCCGCGCTTGTGCGCCGTGCGGATGAGGCTCTGGTCGTTGCCGTTGTCGCCGACGGCGCGCCGGGCGGCGCTGATGCGGGAGCTGAGCGCGGTTTCGGAAATCACCCGCCCCTGCCAGACAGCGTCGATCAGCTCGTTCTTGCTGACGATGCGGTCGCGGTTGCGGATCAGGTAGACCAGCAGGTCGAACACCTGCGGTTCGACCGGCACGACCTCGCCGCCCCGGCGCAATTCCTGTTGCCCGAGATCGATCTCGTACCCGGCAAAGCGGAAGTCCACGCGCGTCCTCCCGATCTGCCACCGCCCCGCGTCATGTCCCGGTGACCGTCCAAGCCCGGGGCAAATGTGCCCATTTTCCCCTGACAGATAGCACAATCAGGGAATCTCGAGGGAATCTCCAAGGAAAAACAAGGTACGGGTGCCCTCCCCCTCAAGCGTGTTGCACTGCACTCGTCTACACCCCGCGGCAACAACGCCACGAGCGAAGGCAGTTCACAAACCCCCCACTGACCGCGCCCGGCGCCGCTGGCCCGCGCGCAAAGGAGACGAATTATGTCCACCCACGAGACCCCCCTCCTGTGGCCTTCCTACGAGGCCCACCTGCGAAAGGGCCGGCGCCTGCGCGCCGAGGCCGCCACTTCTTCCCTGCGCAGCGCCGCGCAGGCCCTTGCCGGATGGTGGCGTGCGCTCGACGGCGCCACCGCCCGGCTGATCGACGACCTCGCCGCCAGGCGGGACCGGCGCCGGGCCGTGGAGGCCCTGCGCGGGCTCGATGACCACATCCTGCGCGACATCGGAATCACGCGCGGGGAGATCGAATCCGCCGTGCGTCACGGACGCGAACAGCGTCATCTGAATGTCGTGATGATGCCCCGCCGCACCGCCCGGCCCGCCACGCCGGATCTCAGGCAGGCGGCCTGACCGCACCGGCGGCCGCCGCCGTTGCCGGCGCGGGCGCGTCGGCAATGCAGCGGCCCCGTTCGCCGGCGACGACCGCGAACGCCGCCAGGATCGTGCGCCGGAACGGCGGCGAAGCCGGCGGCGGCCGCGCGGCCGGCCTCTCCCCCGAAAGGGCAGCATGCGCCGCCGCGCCATCGGCGGCGAACGGTTGCCGCTGCAAATCCGATGGAGTCAGCAATGGAAATGCATACCCGCCAGTCGCTGCGCGCGATTCACGGGCTGGACGTGCGTCCGCGCCGGCGCCCGTCCGCCGTGCGCCGGTGGTGGTCGGACATCACGGACAACATCCCGTCGCGGTTTCAGGTCTAGGGCGGGACACGGCCGGGGCCGTTGGGTGCAGGCCCGTCCCGCAGGCATTTGATATACATTTCTGCACGTTTGTTGCCTTCCATGCTGGTCATACCGGCACGTCGCAACTGTCGCCAACGATTATCGCTCAGGCCCGGCCGGCAAAAATCGCACACCGTATTGAACCACACACCGGCACAGAGCGACCAACCAGACGAGGAAAATGCCCATCGGTCCGCCCCGCGCAACAGTGGCGGCGCCTTGCGGAGATTTTGACCGCACCGGAGTTGCGTGGCGCGGACAGGCTGGGTCCAACGAAGGACCACGACCATGGCATTCATATCCGGGACCAACGGCCCTGACAGCATTAACTCGAAGAAAGGCGTCACCAACGGCAGCGACGTGATCTTCGGAAACGGAGGCAATGACTACATTTACGGCTACGGTGGCAATGACGTCATCTTCGGCGGCGACGGCTGGGACTGGATCGACGGTGGCGCCGGTGCCGACTACCTGGATGGCGGTTCGGGTCTTGACGAGTTGTATTATGGGAGTTCCCCGGCCGGGGTCACCATCAATCTGCTGACCGGGACAGGCGCCGGCGGCGACGCCGAAGGCGATACGCTTGTCAATTTCGAGAGTGTCCGGGGCTCGGAGCACAACGACTTTATCATCGGCGACAACAACGAGGGACAATTCTTTGGCTGGGCGGACAACTACCTTTGGGGCTTGGGGGGAAACGATGTTCTGTGGGGCATGGGTGGTCACGACCGCCTGCACGGCGGGGCCGACAACGACAC
The DNA here is from genome assembly GCA_964618715.1 of uncultured Undibacter sp. Lineage (GTDB taxonomy): Bacteria > Pseudomonadota > Alphaproteobacteria > Rhizobiales > Xanthobacteraceae > Pseudolabrys. The sequence continues at coordinate 2,807 of CAZUDR010000437.1, forward strand.
CCTGTATGGCGGGGCCGGCAACGACACGCTGATCGGAGGTAGCGGCGCCGACTATCTCAACGGTGGCAACGGCGATGACACCGCAGATTACAGAGAGTCAGCGGCCGCGGTCACCGTCAATCTGCTCGGCGGAACGGGATCCGGTGGCGATGCAGCAGGCGATACGCTCGTCGGCATTGAAAACGTTCAGGGTTCATCACACAACGACTTCCTGATCGGTGATCACGGCGACAATTTCCTCCATGGCGGGGAAGGCAATGACATCATCATCGGCTATGGCGGCAACGATGTACTGATTGGTGGCATTGGCGGCGATATTTTTTTCGGAGGGTCCGGTGCAGATCGATTTTGTTGGCTCTCGGCGGCGGAGACCTTTGGCGGCGGCGTTTCTGACACCATTATGGATTTCAATTTTGCCGAAGGCGA
>CAZUDR010000438.1:0-3230 GCA_964618715.1 uncultured Undibacter sp.
ATGCCTTTTCCAGCTTGCCCCAGCTTTCCTCGCGCCGCGCCTTGTCGCGCGACAGTACCGCTTCGCCCAGCGCATTCTCGACCCGTTCGAGATAGACCTCGACTTCGTCGCCGACCTTGAGGTCGGCCTGGCGGCCCGGACCGGCGAATTCGCGCAGCGCGACGCGGCCCTCCGTCTTCAGCCCGACATCGATGACGGCGACATCCTTTTCGATCCCGACAACCTTGCCCCTGATAACGGAACCTTCCTGCAGGTTGCCGCTCTGAAAGGACTCGTCGAGCATCGCGGCGAAATCTTCACGTGTGGGTGCAGCACTGGTAGCGGTGGCCATGTAGTCTCCTCAATTCGGTCGCGCCGGCGGGTTGGAATGGCGTTCGACAAACACGGGCCAAAAGGTCCCGAAAACCTTTCGGCGGCCCCCGGAATCCCGGATGGCCGGCGCAAATACCGTGCATATCGAACGATTGAACGGCCGGACTCGGCCTGGCGGCGAGGCGCGAGCGGGGCTTGGTCCTCCAACAGCGAGGTGCGGTCAGCCGCGCCCTCGGCCCGCTCGGGTGGCCTCGACGATGTCGACGGCGGCCCGGACGGCCGCGTCTATATCCAAACTGGTCGTATCGAGCAAGTGTGCATCCGGGGCCTGTTTCAGGGGGGCCGCAGCCCGGTTCATGTCGCGCTCGTCGCGCTTGACGATATCGGACAGCACCGCGGCCTCGTCGGCCGGCTGCCCTGCCGCCTGGTATTCCTTCGTCCGGCGGCCGGCGCGGACCTCCGGCGTGGCAGTGACGAAAATCTTCACGTCCGCGTGCGGACAGATCACCGTGCCGATATCACGGCCGTCGAGCACCGCACCGGGCGGGGCGGCGGCAAAGTCGCGCTGAAAGGCGAGCAGCGCGGCGCGCACCTCGGGAATGGCGGACACGACCGAAGCGGCCTCGCCGACCGCGCGTCCTTTCAGCGCCGCCTCGTCGAAGCGCTCCGGATCGAGCGCCTTGGCGGCCGCAACCGCCACCGGGGTGTCGTCCGGCGCGCAGCCGGCATCGAGCAAGGCCTGCGCCACCGCGCGATAGAGCAATCCGGTGTCGAGGTGACGCAACCCGTAATGACCGGCCAGCCTCTTGCCGAGCGTGCCTTTTCCCGACGCAGCGGGACCGTCGATGGCAATGATCATGTCAGGTCGCATCCCAGTTCGCGCATCAGCGGGACAAAACCGGGGAAACTGGTCGCAATGTATGCGCCGTCATCAATGCGTACCGGTTGTTCGCTCGCCAGCCCCAGCACCAGTGCCGACATTGCGATGCGGTGATCCATATGCGTTGTGACCTCGCCGCCGCCGGCCGGCCGCCCCTTACCATGCACGACGAGATCGTCGCCCTCAATCTCCACTGTGACCCCGTTGACGCGCAGCATGGCAGCGGTCGCCTCCAGCCGGTCGGATTCCTTCACGCGCAATTCCTGCAAGCCCTTCATGCGCGTGACGCCATCGGCGAACGCGGCGGCTACGGCGAGCACGGGATATTCGTCGATCATCGACGGCGCCCGCTCGGCCGGCACCTCGACACCCTTGAGCGCAGAGTGGCGCACGCGCAGGTCGGCCACTTCCTCCCCGCCATCGTTGCGCTTGTCCAGCGTCTCGATGTTCGCACCCATCTCGCGCAAGGTCGTGTAGAGCCCGGTGCGCAACGGATTGGTCATCACCCCTTCCAGAACGAGTTCGGACTCCGGCACGACCAGCGCGGCGACAAGCGGAAACGCGGCCGACGACGGATCGGCCGGCACCACCACATTGGCCGCGGTCAGTTCCGGCTGACCCTGCAGGACAATGCGGCGTCCATGCGCGCCGAGCGGCTTGCTGGTGATTTTGGCGCCGAAATGCCTGAGCATGCGCTCGGTGTGATCGCGGCTGGCTTCGGTCTCGATGACGGTGGTTTCGCCCGACGCCGCCAGACCGGCGAGCAGGACCGCCGACTTGAGCTGGGCGGAGGGAACGGGGGATTCGTAGACGATCGGCATCGGATCGGCGGCGCCTTGCAGCGTGACCGGCAATCGCCCGCCTTCGCCCTCCCCGATCACGCGCGCGCCCATGCGTTCGAGCGGATCGAGCACGCGCCGCATCGGCCGCTTGCGCAACGACGCGTCGCCGTCAAAGGTGACCGTCACCGGGCAGCCGGCCACCGCACCGAGCACCAGCCGGCAGCCGGTGCCGGAATTGCCGAAGTCGAGCGCCGTCGCCGGGCTCCTGAAGCCACCGACGCCGACTCCGTGAATGCGCCAGACCCCGTCCTCCGCGCGGTCGAGCCGCGCGCCGAGCGCGCGCATGGCGGCGGCCGTGCGCAATACGTCCTCGCCTTCCAGGAGACCGGTCACCGTGCTTTCGCCGACCGTCATGGCGGCGAGGATCAGGGCCCGGTGCGAGATCGACTTGTCGCCGGGCGCGCGCACGCGGCCCCGGAGCGGACCGCGGGAGCAGGCCGTCAGGGGCGTGGAAGCAGGCGCTGAAACGGCGTCGTTCAACGATATTTGTCCCGAAAAACGGGGCCCTCCTACCACGCGCACGCGCGCCGAGTCATCCGGCCGCCGGGGCGTTGCGGACCGCCCCTTGCGCTATTGACAGGGGGCCTGCAACTAGCCAAGTGAAGCACAAATTTGACGACCATTTTCCGAGGATCCTCGACCGTGGCGAAATCCGAGCTTGGTACCAAGCGCGTCTGTCCCGACACCGGCCGCAAATTCTACGACCTCAACAAGTCGCCGGTGATCTCACCCTATACCGGCAAGGTGGTCCCGATCGCGGCGGCGGCGACGTCGCGTGCGCGTCCCGAGCCGGCCGCCGCCCCACGCCCTGCGCCGGTCGAAGTGGCCGAAGCGGTGGTGCCGGAGACGGCCGACGTCGAACTGGTTTCGCTCGAGGACGCCGACGCCGAGAAGCAGGGCACCAAGAAGAAAGTCGCGGCGGAGGGCGAGGAGGTGCCGGGCGACGACGAAGACGTCGAGATCGACGAAAGCATGGACGACGACACCTTCATCGAGGAAGAGGAAGAAGGTGACGCCGATGTCAGCGACATCATCGGCGACGGCATCGAAAAGGAAGAGGAAAGCTAGTCGCTTCCGCCGGTGCGTGCCGGCGGATAGAATGGCGGCGCGCTGCCCAAGGCGCGACACCGGATTGCGAGATCGGGGCCATAGCTCAGTTGGGAGAGCGCGTGAATGGCATTCACGAGGTCGGCGGT
>CAZUDR010000439.1:0-3230 GCA_964618715.1 uncultured Undibacter sp.
ACCCCCCGACGAGATTGCAGCAGAGATCGTGGAGAGCTTGGAAGCGGCATTGGAGCGGTTCCGCAAAGTAGCGGCGAGTTTGCAGCCCGCTAACGGTGGAGGTGTAGTCGCCGAGTAATTGCGCAGGCGGGCCAACCCGCCCCAAAAACCACATCTTCCCCCAATCCCCCAACAATTCGTAAACCTTTACCCTTCGTTTACCACTCACCCCGAAGACTGCCCTTTCATGCGGCGCCCGCGTGCCTGGGCTGCCGCGCTCGTGGTGCGCGCGGGTCGCGTCGCCGGCAGGGCGACGGCCGCGGGATGATTGAAGGGGACGGCCGGTCCGCACAGCCCGGGCAACGCCGGGCAGGGCGGACACGTCGCGTCGGCGCCTGCGGCCCGCTCGGGGCCGCCGGGCCACCGGTCGAAGAACGGGTGCGATGGACAATCGGGGCGAGCTCGCCAGATCGCAGAAGCCACAGCTGACCGGCCGCGCCGGTTCGGACCCGCGCTGGCGCCGCCGCGCGCTGCGCCGGGCCGCCTTGCTGATGGAGCGCGCGCCGCCGCGCGGCCTCGGCTCCGCCGCCGCCGCGCTGCTGCTGCTCGCCAGCGTCTGCTACGGCGCGGTCGAGGGCGGCCACCTGAAGACGATCGGGACGCAGCTGCAGGACCTCTGCGATACGGCGGCCAACGCGCTCGGCTTCGGCATCTCGGAAATCGCGCTCGCCGGCGAGCATGACCTCAACCGCGAGGACCTGCTCACCACCGCCGGCATCACCGGCCGCACCTCGCTTTTGTTCCTCGACGCCTCCGAGGCGCGCCAGCGCCTGCTGACCAATCCCTGGATCGCCGACGCCGCCGTGCTCAAGCTCTATCCGGGCCGGCTGCGCATCGAGCTCAGCGAGCGCCAGCCGTTCGCGCTCTGGCAGCGCGACGGCCAGGTCTCGCTGATCGCCGCCGACGGCACCGTGCTCGAGCCCTACGTGCCGCCGCGCTTCCTCGCCCTGCCGCTGGTGGTGGGCAAGGGCGCCGAGCAGGCGGCGAAGAAGTTTCTCGGCCTCGTCGCGCGCTATCCGGAGATCGCGCCGCGGGTGGAGGCCTCCGTGCTGGTCGCCCGGCGGCGCTGGAACCTGTACCTGAAGGACGGCGTCGAGGTGCTGCTGCCGGAAGGCGAGGCGGCGCGCGCGCTCGCCACGCTGTCGGATCTGGCGCGGGAGAAGAAGCTGCTCTCGCGGGACATCGTCACCGTCGACCTGCGCCTCGCCGACCGCGTCGCCGTGCGGCTGTCGGAGGCCGCCGCCGCCGAACGCGCGGAAAGGATCGAGGCGCTGCAGAAGGCGCGCAAGGGCCGGGGAGGCGCGGCATGATGCTGCTTCCCGTCCGCCATTCGTGTCCCGGGCGCAGCGCAACGCGCAGTGTTGCGCTGCAGACCCGGGACCGTTCCGGACCAGGCCCCGGATCTGCGGTGCACCACTCCGCTTCGCTTCGTGCTGCACCGCGTCCGGGGCACACAGGTATCGGAGGTGCCGCATGAGCAAGGTGCTGCGCTTCGGCCTCACCCCCAAGATGAAGCCGGTATCGCCGCGCCGCGCCGCCATCGTCGCCGGCCTCGACATCGGCACATCCAAGATCGCCTGCCTGATCGCCCGGCTGGAGCCGCAGGCGCCGCAGGAGGCGCTGCGCCGGCGCAGCCACGGCGTGCGCATCCTCGGCTTCTCCCACGTCGCCGCCGCCGGCATGAAGGCCGGCGCCGTGGTCGACCTGGTCGAGGCGGAGGAGATGGTGCGCCAGGCGATCGACATCGCCGAGGGCATGGCCGGCGTGCAGATCGAATCCGTCATCGCCTCGCTGTCCGGCGGCCGTCCCGGCTCCGACCGCTTCATCGCCAATATCGAATTGTCAAACGGCGTGGTCACCAGTGCCGAGATCGCCCGCGTGCTGGCCGCCGCCAGCCGCCATTCGGTGCGCGACGGCCGCGCCGTGCTGCATTCGCTGCCGACCGGCTACCGGCTCGACGCGGCAAGCGGCATCCGCGAGCCGCGCGGCATGCTCGGCCACCGCTTCGGCGTCGACATGCACATGGTGACGGCGGATGTGGCCACCGTGCGCAACCTGATGCTCACCGTCGAGCGCTGCCATCTCGGCGTCGAGGCCATGGTGGCCAGCCCTTACGTCGCCGGCCTCGCCTCGCTGGCCGACGATGAGGCCGATCTCGGCGCCGCCACCGTCGATCTCGGCGCCGGCACCACCACCCTCGCGGTCTTTTCCGGCGGGCGATTCGTGCACGCCGACGGCTTCGCGCTGGGCGGGGCGCACGTGACCATGGATCTCGCCCGCGGTCTCAACACCCGAATCGCGGATGCCGAGCGAATCAAAGCGATTTATGGCAGTGTTTTGGCCGGTGGGTCGGATGAACGCGACATGATCACGGTACCGCCTGTCGGCGACGACGAGCGCGAGCCGCCGCAATTCGTCTCGCGGGCCCAGCTCGTGCGCATCATCCGCCCGCGCGTGGAAGAGATCCTCGAGATGGTGCGCGACCGGCTGCAGGCCTCGCCCTTTGCCGCCGAGCTGCGCGCCCGCGTGGTGCTGACGGGCGGCGCCAGCCAGCTGGCCGGCATCGGCGAGCTGGCGGCGCGCATTCTGCGCCGGCCGGTGCGCGTCGGCCGCCCGCTCGGCGTGGCGGGCTTGCCCGAGGCGGCGCGCGGTCCGGCGTTTGCCGTCGCCGCGGGCCTGCTGGTCTACCCGCAGGCGGCGCATCTGGAACACTTCGAACCGCGGCGAACGCGGCAGCTGATGACAGGGACGGGCGGCTACATGGCACGGGTCGGACAATGGCTGCGCGAGAGCTTCTGACCCGCGAATTTCCAACCCGGGGGGCCGGTGGCGGACCGGCTCCCGTCGGCGGCGTGCGTCCACGCGGACATGCTGCCCGTGCACCGAAGAGGCAAAGGCAATGACCATCAACCTGAGGATACCCGACATTCGCGAGATGAAGCCGCGCATTACCGTGTTCGGCGTCGGCGGCGCCGGCGGCAACGCGGTCAACAACATGATCACCGCCGGCCTCCTCGGCGTCGACTTCGTCGTCGCCAACACCGACGCGCAGGCGCTGACCCTGTCCAAGGCCGAGCGCATCGTGCAGATGGGCGTGCAGGTGACCGAAGGACTCGGCGCCGGCTCGCAGCCCGATGTCGGCCGCGCGGCGGCGGAAGAGGTGATGGACGAGATCCGCGATCACCTCACCG
>CAZUDR010000440.1:0-3226 GCA_964618715.1 uncultured Undibacter sp.
CGTGCGATGGACGAAGCGGTCGAAGAGCGCCGCCGCGGCATCGGTCTGTTCATCGTGGATGATGCCGAGATGATAGCCGGTCAGGCGGAAGCGTTTCCGGTCAAGCTGCCCGGCCCAGCCCTTGATCGGAATCTTCCAGTTCGAATGGCGGTAGAAGAAACTGCTGACGATGCCGACCCGGATCGGCTCGTCCGGTGCAGGTGGCGGCGGCAGCTGCGCCGGCTGATAACGGCCGGCAACGATGCGACTGACCATGTCGCCGTAGACCTGCTGCAGCGCCCTGTCATTCTCGCCCTGATAGGCGAGCAGAAATGGATGCCGGGTTCCGATGGCCTTGACCAGATCGCCCTTCAGCAAACCGGCAGCGACGTCACCGCTCAGCGCGCGCAGCTTCTGTTCGTACGCGGCGCGGCGGCGGGAAATCTCGGCTTCGTCCCGGTAGACAACCGGCAGCTCGGCAAAGCAGGCGGCGACGCGCGCCTCCGCATGGCCGGGTGACAGCGCGAGCGCCTGCGCAAGATCGCTGGCGGCCTCGTCGTTGCGGCTGAGTTCCAGCAGGATCCTGCCGCGCTCGAACCAGGCCTCGGCATTGCGCGGGTTGAGCCGCAAGGCAGCCGTAAAATTCTCCACCGCCTCGTCGGCCCGGTCGAGACCGACCAGCACGCGGCCGCGGTTTTTGCGCGCCTCGATAAAGTCCGGCGCCAGCGCCAGGGTCCGGTCGTAGCACGCCAGCGCCTCGGGCAGACGGCTCTGGCCTTCCAGCACCGCACCCCGGTTGTTGTGCGCCTTGACGTAATTGGGCCGCAACGCCAGGGCGCGGTCCAGGCTTTTCAGCGCCTCGTCGTAGCGACCGAGCACGCGCAGCGAACAACCCTTGTTGTAATGGGCTTCCGCATAATCCGATTTGAGCGCCAGCGCCTTGTTGAAGCTGAGCAGCGCCTCCTCGTCGCGCTGAAGGGCCGACAGCGTGGCGCCCTTGTTGTTGTGCGCCTCGGCGTATTTCGATTTCTGCCTGAGCGCCTGGTCGAAGCTGCCGAGCGCCTCCTCATGCCGCGCCAGCGCGTTGAGGATGAGCCCGTGGTTCAGCAGCATCTGCGGTGACGGCTTGCGGCCGCGCATGGCTGCGGACACCAGCTGCAAAGCGTCGCCGGGCTGGCCCTTGGCCAGCTTGATCAGCCCCATCATCTGCAGGGTGTCGACGTGGTCGGGCCGGACGGCGAGGATGGCCGAATAGAGCGGTTCCGCCTCGCCCAGGCGGCCCTGCTGATGCAGGCTGAGCGCCTGCGCAAAGACCTGCGCGACATTGAGAGGCTGAGCTTTGGGGAGCGGCTGCTGCATCTCGGCAATGGTCCGAAGCCGAGAGGTAGAAAAGTCACGCTGAGTCGTCCAGACCGAAATACCGGCGGACCGGTTCGACCGGAGCCAGGACCTCAATGGCCGGCACGAGGCCGGCCATGATCCGTCACGCGACGTTCACGACGTTCTACGAATTGCCGCTTTCTGTCGCCGGCACGAACTTCATCGCCACACCGTTCATGCAATAGCGCAGGCCGGTGGGCGGCGGGCCGTCCTCGAAGACATGGCCGAGATGGCCGAGGCAGCGGCTGCAATGCACCTCGGTTCGCGTCATGAAGAAAGAGCGGTCGGTCTGGGTGCCCACGGCATCGGGTAGCGGCGTATGGAAGCTCGGCCAGCCGGTTCCGCTTTCGAACTTGGTCTCGGACGAGAACAGCGGCAGTTCGCAACCGGCGCAGACGAAGGTGCCCGTGCGTTTCTCCTTATTGAGCGGACTCGTGCCGGCACGCTCGGTGCCATGATCCCGCAGGACATGGTACTGCATCGGTGTCAGCCGCTTGCGCCACTCGGCGTCAGTCAGCTTGCGCCAGTCGATGTCCTGCTCGGTGGTGGTCATTTGTCCTGCCTCGCCAGTCCTGCCTGCGGTCATCATCGCAGCAAAGGATATGCTGGCCGTCAACAGGGCGCGCCGATTGATCATGTCAGCTTTCTCCTTTCGGCTTGCCCCACAACTGCTCCAGCCGCTGGTCGCGACCGCAGTTCCAGCGGTAGAACTTGTAGCGAAGCTCGCTCTTCACATGGAAGTCCTGGTGATATTCCTCTGCCTTGTAAAACTCTCCGGCATTCTCGATCTCGGTATAGATCGTCTTGCCAAGTTCGGCCGCGACCTTCTTCCTGGACGCCTCCGCCAGTTTCCGCTGTTCGTCGTTGTGCACGAAAATGGCCGTGCGGTACTGCCGGCCGATGTCGCAGAACTGACCGTCCTTCTGGGTCGGATCGACGTTGCGCCAGAAATGGTTCAGCAGTTGCTCGTATGACACCTTGGTCGGGTCGTACGTGATTTCGACCGCCTCGGCATGGCCGGTCCCGCCACTGGATACCTGCTTGTACGTCGGATTCTTGACGGTCCCGCCGATATATCCCGACACGGTCGACAGGACCCCCGGTATGGGGTCGAAATCGGATTCGATGCACCAGAAACAGCCACCGGCGAAGGTCGCCACGGCACGGTTCGGCGTCGATTGCTGTGCGCTCTGCGCGCCGGCAAGGCCGGCGGCACCGAGCAGGAAAATCAGGCTGAACAGCAGGCGCGTCATCAGGGCCTCCCGAATCGGTGTCTCCCGCGCCCTGACATATACGCTTTGCCCGTATCCGCTACTCAATTCGGCTTCACCGGTCCATCACGTTGGCGAGAGGATGGGCCGCGGCTTCCACTGCTGTCGCGCCGCGAATTCCCGCCCAAATCGCCTTGCCCGCGTCGCGGGCTCTGCCTAGTGTCCGATAAAAGTGAGGAATTCCATGCGTTTTGAAGGCACCCAGGGCTACGTGGCCACCGACGACCTGAAGGTGGCGGTCAACGCGGCCATCACGCTCGAGCGGCCGTTGCTGGTCAAGGGCGAGCCAGGCACGGGCAAGACTGTGCTGGCGCTGGAGATTGCACAGGCGATCGGCGCGCCGCTGATCGAGTGGCACGTCAAGTCGACCACGAAGGCGCTGCAAGGGCTCTACGAATACGACGCGGTATCGCGTCTGCGCGACAGCCAGCTCGGCGACGAACGCGTCAAAGACATCCGCAATTACATCAAGCGCGGAAAACTGTGGGATGCATTCGTCGCCGATGAACGCCCGGTGCTGCTCATCGACGAGATCGACAAGGCCGATATCGAGTTTCCCAACGATCTGCTGCAGGAACTCGACCGCATGGAATTCT
>CAZUDR010000441.1:0-3222 GCA_964618715.1 uncultured Undibacter sp.
GGCGAACATCCTGGGAAATTCGCGCTTGCGATAGGCCATGAACTTCGGGATGTCCTGCGAGTGCACCAGATAGGTGGTGAAGTCCACGACGTTGCCCCAGCCGGTGCCGACCGACTTCAGCGCGGTCTCGATATTGGCGAAGGTCTGTGCGCACTGCTTGAAGAATTCGTCGCCGACCACCTGGCCGCTCCTGTCGACGCCGACCTGGCCGGCGATGTAGAGCAATTCCGACGCCTTCACCCGCGTCATGTGCGAATACTGCCCGAGCGGCTTGCCCAACGCGTCCGGGTTGACGATCTTGATGTCCGCCATGGGGAAATGTCCTTCAGTTGTCATTCCGGGGCATGCGCGAAGCGCGTGAACCCGGAATCCAGCAACAGACACGGTGCGTGCCTCTGGATTCCGGGTCCGCGCCTTCGGGCGCGTCCCGGAATGACCGGGTGAATCATCCGACCTCGACGACCTCTTCCGGAAACCGGTGCAGCCGGTCGCCGGGTCCGTTGCCGCCGATCAGGTAATTGTCGCACAGCCAGTTCAGATAGCCGCCATGAATATAGGTCGGGTGCACGACGATGTTCATGTCCTTTTCGATGGTCATCGGCTCGTCATTGCGCACCAGCGGCCGTTCCACCAGGTCGTAGCCTTGGCCGTGGCAGTAGAGCCGGGCTTCCTCGGGCCGGCCGTTCTTGCGCATGAAGTCGTTGAAGGCGTCCCAGATCTCCTTGCACGGCGTGCCGGGCTTGAGCAGGTCGAGGGTAAACTTCCGCGCCTCATTGCAGAAGGCGAGCTCGTCCTTCATTTCCTGCGGCACTTTTGTACCGACCACGCAGGAGCGGCCGAGCTCCGTGTACATACCGCCGGGTCCGTTGTCCTCGACCAGCAGCGCGATCTGGTCGCCTTCCCGGATGACGCGGTTCTGCACATGACGGTTGCCGAATTTCGACGGCTTGCCGAGCGGCATGGAGGCGCAGAGATAGATGCCGTTCTCGCTGCCGTGGCACAGGCTGTAGTGCTGGGCAACCGCGGCGACCTCGACGTCGCGCATGCCGGGCTTCACCGCGGCGAATGCAGCAGCCATGGCGCCGTCCTGCATGGCGGCGGCGCGCCTGACCAGCTCCATCTCCTCCGGGCTCTTGATCACCTTGATGCGGTCGACCATGTCGGTGGCGTCGACGAAGTTCGCCTCGGGAAATGTGCGCCGCATGTAGTCGAGCAGCGCGTAGGACATCTGGTAGGTGCCGACATAGCCGATGGTGCCCCTGGCGAACGGCTTCAGCGCCCTGGCCGCCAGCTCCGGGTCGTAGTCCTTGGTGTAGTGCGCCGAGGCGTAGCTGGGCGTGGTGAGGATCTGCTTCACGCCGCGCCACCGCATGTCGCCCTGGGCGGTGGTCTCGCTGCCGCCGAACGGACCCTGGCAGACCACGGTCATCTCGTCGTCGCGCGAAAAGACCACCGTGTTGGGATAGCCGTTGATCGCCGGCATGTCGGTAAACCACTTCACGTAGCCGCCCATGTAGTCGTTGTTGTTCTGCATCAGCAGCACGTCGATCTTGTCGCGCGCCATCGCCGCCCGCACCGCCTTCCAGCGGCGTTCCAGCTCGGCGGTCGAGATCGGCGTGTTCAGGCGTTCGGACAGCGACATGTCATCCTCCCCAGGATGCGGGCTTGCGCACCACGTTCATCATATCTTTGGGACGGCCTTCGAGATAGCAGCGCATGTTGTGCGCGATGGTCGGCATGGCGCGGTCCTCGTAGCCCTGCGAATAGCCGCCGAGATGCGGGAAGATCGTCACGTTCTTCGCCTTCCACAGCGGATTGTCGGACGGCAGCGGCTCCTGCGCGAATACGTCGAGTGCGGCACCGGCAATCCGGCCGCTGTCCAGCGCCCTGATCAGCGCCGGCTCGTCGACCACGCCGCCGCGCGCCACGTTGACCAGATACGCGGTCGGTTTCATGGCGGCGAACACCTTTTCGCCGACGATGTTGCGCGTCTCCGCGCTCATCGGGATGAGGGCCACCAGAAAGTCAAGTTCGGGCGCCACCTTCACCAGGTCGTCACGGTGGACCATGCGGTCGAAGCCATTCGCGTCGCGCGGTCCGGACGAAATTCCGATCACGGTCATGCCGAGCTGCTTGCAGACCGGTGCCAGGTATTCGGCGATCAGCCCGACGCCGAGGATACCGACGGTCTTGCCGTTCAGCAGTTGCGAGGGCCAGCGTTCCCAGGCGGCCCTGTCCTGCGCGCGCGCCGAGCGCGGCATGTCGCGGGCGAGCGAGAGCATGTAGGCGATGGTCGCCTCCGACACCGGCGGTCCGTGGATACCGCGCACATTGGTGACGATCACCTCTTTGCCGAGCGAGGGCAGGTCGACGATGTTGTCGACGCCGGTGCCCAGCGCCTGGATCCATTTCAGTTTCTTCGCGTTGCGTACCACGTGGTCGGCCATCGGCGGCGAGAAGCAGAGCAGGATGTCGATGTCGGCGATGTAGGGATCGACGTCGTTGTGGTGGCCGACCACGTCGATCGTGAGTTTTCCGGGGAACCGCTCCAGCAGCATCGCCTTGTAGCGGGCGCGCATCGCTTCCTGGACTTCGGTGAGGATGAGGATTCTGGACTGGGACATGGAGACTTTGGGGCGTGGCGTCGGCTGGTATAAAGACAAAGCCGCGGGCGGGACACAAGCGCCGGCCATGGCCCGCATGGCGGGCCTGCGCTAGAGTGGGACGTCAGCACTCCGAAAGGGGAACCCATGAACGAGATGCCGATCGATCTCGCCAGCGTCAACTGGGTCTATGTGGGCGTGCTGGCGATATTCGTCTTCCTCACCAGCCTGCTCGGGGCATTGCTGACCTTCCACAGCCGGGCCTGGGGCGCGTTCCTGTCGGCGATCCTGTTCGTCATCGTTTTCGTGTTCTGGAGCTATTACCCGCATCACCTGCCGCTGCCGACACGGCTGACGGCGGAGGCGGAGGTCGAGGGGCCGCCGGCCGGCATGCCCACGCAGACAGAGCCGGAAAAGCCGAGCAGCCCGATCACCGACATCACGCCACCGAAGAATCCGGTCACCGACGTGACGCCGCAGCCGTCCAACCAGTAACAGGCTTGCATCCGACCGGGCTGATGATGTTCTCTCATCCGCGAACGGGGGACGGGGCGGTTCGGGGCGCCGGCCGGCGCGGCGCCAGGCCCCGCGAATCCGCGTCCCGCATGAAGGTATAGGT
>CAZUDR010000442.1:0-3219 GCA_964618715.1 uncultured Undibacter sp.
GGGTGGACCCTGAATGGCACTGTCAGTCGTCGATGGGCGCAGAGGTTGGGCTGGGACAGGACGAAGTTTTTTTTATTCTTCGTTCTGCCGGGATGTGATCTTGCAAAAGCCGCGTCCTTGGCGATGATTTCTCAAGCCCTCCTTGGCTTCGCGGTCTGCGAAAGAGCCAGGGAGGGTCTTGTCATGTCTGGTGTAGCACATTCTTCGCGCAGGGGTGGCAGCTGTTTTCAGAAAGTGGCCGCGGTCTTCTTGTCGAGCGAGGGCTTGCCCTTTTCGGACGTTCTTTCGGCGACGCGGATCGAGCGGGCGTTCGCCAGGCACGGCAACCTGTTTGGCGTGGGGACCATCTATTCGACGTCCGTGATCGTGTGGGCCTTTCTGGGTCAGGTTCTCAGCGACGGCAAGCAGGCGGCGTGTCAATCGGCCGTGTCGCACATTGTGAGTTGGTGTTTGTTGAGCGGCCGGGTTGCGCCGACGCAGGACACGGGCGACTACTGCCGTGCCCGCGCCAAGCTGTGCGAAAGGGCCTTGCATGAGCTCTCGTGCGAGGTGGCCGCCGAGGTGGAGCAGGCCGCTGACGCAAAGTGGATGTGGCAGGGCCTGCACGCCAAGCTGGTCGACGGCTTCACCTTCACCATGCCGGACACCGAAGCCAACCAGGAGGTCTATCCGCAGCAGAAGGCCCAGGCGCCGGGGGTCGGGTTTCCGATCGCGCGTGCGGTCGCCGTGCTCTCCCTGGCGACGGCCTGCGTCCTGGATCTGGCCTGCGGTCCGTACAAGGGGAAACAGACGGGCGAGTCGGCACTGCTGCGATCGCTGCTGCCTCACTTCGGTCCCGGCGACGTGGCGGTGATGGACCGCTACTACTGCTCGTACATGATGATGGCGCACTTGATCGCCAACGGTGCTCACGTGTGTGTTCGCAAGGACAAACGACGACACACGAATTTTCGCAAAGGCCGGCGGCTGGGCAAGTACGATCATATCGTGGTCTGGACGCGGCCCATTCGGCCGCCCTGGATGGACGAGGCCACCTACGCGTCGATCCCGCTGACGCTCGAACTGCGAGAGTTGAGCTTCCGGGTGGTCGAGCCGGGCCGTCGCACGCACAAGCTGACGATCATCACCACGATGACCGACCGTGAGGAATTCGCGAAAGAGGCGATCGCCCAGCTGTACGCCTTCCGGTGGAATGCGGAACTGGACATCCGCAGCATCAAGTGCGCGCTGAATCTGGATCATGTTCGCTGCAAATCTCCCGAGATGGTTCGCCGGGAACTGTGGACGACGCTTTTGGCGTACAATCTGATCCGCACCACGGCGGCTGCGGCCGCCGCGCTGCACGACAAACACCCCCGTCAGATCAGCTTCACCAGCACCTGCCAACACGTGCTGGCCGGCTGGATCACGCTGCCACTTTTGGAGATGACGCCGTCCGCCTTCGCTGCCTACTGCCGCGAACTGCTCGCCCGCCTCGCCCAATGCGAAGTCGGCCACCGCCCCGGCCGACTCGAACCTCGCCGCCTCAAACGCCGCCGCCACCGCTACGGCCTGCTGCACAAAGCCCGATCCGCCCATCAAGCCGATCTCCACAAACTATGCACCTGAATCAACATCCCACACGACAGTGCCATTCGTAGTACACCGTGAAGCCGTCGCGGATCAGTTGCCGGCCGATGCTCTGGGCCAGATGACTCTTGCCCACTCCGGGCGGGCCGATCAGGATCGCATCGTGGTGCTTGCGGACGAAGTCGCCGGCGGCCAGGTCGAAGATCTGTTTGCGCTTCACCGACGTGTTGAACTCGAAGTCGAAATCGTCGAGCGCTTTCTGGTCGCGGAACGAGGCCGCCTTCGTCCGCCGCGCGATCTGGCGATCGCGGCGCACGACGAGTTCATCGGCCAGAATCAACTCCAGGAACTCCGCATAGTCGAGCTTCGAGGATTTGGCTTCCTGCAGCCGCACTTCCAGCGACTGGGAGAGGCCGCTCAGCCGCAGCAGCTTGAGTTGGTCACGGAGATTCGCATTCATGGGTTTCGCTCCTTTCGGAATTCATTCAAAGACGTGAGGGAGTAATCCGACAACGGCCGGATGATCGGGTGCTCGTCGAGGAAGTCGAACGACTGCTGTTCCTGCGTCGCCGGCCGCTTCAGCAGGTTGCGGATGCTCTTCAGGCGATTTGCGCCATAGGTCAGCGCGGTTTCGCAGGCCCGTTCCAGATCGGCGGAGCGATGCTTGCCGGCCAGCGCCTTGAGACCGACGAGCACCCGCACACCTTCCACGCCGCGCGATTGAATCACCGACTCACTCCAGGCCTTCGTCTGCGGCCCGATGGCTGCGATCTGCCGCAGGAGGGCATCGGTGCCGCGTTCCACCGCGGAGACTTTCTCCGCCGGAATATGGGCGGCGTCCGTGCGGAAGCGGCCCGGTTCGCACTTGGCATGCAGGGCGATCTGCTCCCAGCGGCTATTGAAGACTCGCACTACCCGCGCGTCCCACCGCACCCAGACCCGACGCGTGATGTACTCCGGCGGCGCTGAGTAGAACGCATTGTCCACTTCCAGGTGTCCATCCCGGCTGACGGTGCGGCGCGCTTCGTGGAACATGGCGAAGCGGTCCCGCGGCAACGGCAACAGCGCCGGTCGTTCGACCGTCTCAAATTGCCGGCGGACCTGCTTCTTCGTCGTGCCGTGAATTCGCGTGTCGGCGACCGTCTCTTCCCACTGCAGCAGATGCTCGTTCTGCTCGGCCAGACTGCCGAATGTATGCCCCTTGAGTCCGTTGTTCTTGGCGTACTTGACCGCGCTTTCGACCTTGCCTTTGTGCTCGGGAGTGTACGGCTTGGTCGGTACGAACGCCGTGCCGTAATGCAGGGCGAACGACTGCAGCTTGGGATGCACCTCCGGGTCGTACCAGTCGGCCCGCTTCACCGCGGCTTTCAAATTGTCGATCACGAGCCGCTTCGTCGCGCCGCCGAAATAGTGAAACGCGTTCTCAATCGCCGCGATGAAGTTGTCGGTCGTCTGACGCCAGACCACCTCGCTGTACGCCTTCCGTGAATGGCTGAGCACGATGCGGAACATCCACGGCCGCCGCCGCTTTCCCTCAGGTGTCTCGACCCAGGCGCCGGTGCCGAAGTCGATCTGCGCCTCCTCACCCGGTTCGCACTCCATCCGCCGAAACGGCAACGGCCGCCGCTTCCCCAGACGCAGGACGAAGCG
>CAZUDR010000443.1:0-3214 GCA_964618715.1 uncultured Undibacter sp.
GAGCCCCCGATGAGGCCGAGGCCCGTCGGTGAAGTCGGCGCCACCGTTGACGAAGGCAAACAGCCCGGCCGAGCCCGAGGCGGCAATGCCCAGGGCGTTGGCGATCGTCTGTGCCGGCAGGTCGAGCAGTCTGGCGCTGGCGGCCGCGGCGCCGAACACGGACACGGCGCCGGTCGGGTGAAAGCCGCGTTGCCGCAATTCCGGATGACAGGCGCGCGCGATCGCCGTCACCGTCTCGTAGCCGGCGACGATCGCCTCGATCAATGCCTTGCCGTTCGTGTTCCGGGTATAGCCGAGGGCGAGCGCGGCCGGCACCACGGTGCAGCCGGGATGCGCCGAGCCCCTGGTGTGGCCGTCGTCGAGTTCGATGCCGTGAGCGGCGGTGCCGCCAAGAAAGGCCGCGTCGATGAGATCGGCGCGCCGGGCGCGCCCCGGCACCGGCACCTGGCCGGCAGGCCGGACGGCGACGAGCATCGCCTCGGCGCGGCCGGCGACCGTGCCGCCGGCGCCGGCGATCATCACGCCGACCGTGTCGAGCAGGTGCCGGCGCGCATAATGGCGCACCTCGTCGTCGAGCGAGGCGTAGCGCAGCCTGTCGACGAAACTCACCAGCGTTGCGGTGGCACCGGCGACGGGGTGCAGCGTGTGAACGGCTTCGGCGTGCGACATCGGTGGCTCCCGGCGTGACGGCCAAATCCTAGGTTGTCCCGGCGGGTTTCACCAGAGCCGGTCAGCGCAGCCGGACCAGCGCGTCGACCGCCACCACGCCGTGGCCCGCCGCCAGCACCATCAGCGGATTGATCTCGGCCTCGACCACGGAGTCGTCGATGGTCGCCAGGTTCGACAGGGCGACGACGGTGTGTGCCAGCGCGTCGAGATCGCCGGCCGGCCGGTTGCGGTAGCCGGCGAGCGCGGCAAGACCGCGCACCTCCGCGATCATCTCCTGTGCGGTGGCGAGATCGACGGGCGCCAGCCGCAGCGCCCGGTCGCGATAGATCTCGGCCAGCACGCCGCCTGCCGCCAGCATGACCAGCGGACCGACGTCGCGGTCGACGCGATAGCCGACGAGGACCTCGCCCAGACCGGCAATCATCGGCTGCACCAGCACGCGCCCGAGCTTGCGGCCGCGCCTGCCGACATTGCCGGCGATGCGGGTAATGGCGGCCAGGGCTGCATCCCCGTCGCGCACATCGAGTTCGACACCGCCGGCGTCCGTCTTGTGCGGGATGTCGGATGCCAGCGCCTTCACCGCCACCGGATAGGGAAAGGGCAGGGCCGGTGCCTTTGTCGTGCCGACAGCGACGGCGACCGCAGGCGCACGCGGAATGCCGAGACGGTCGAGCAGCTCGTAGGCCTCGAGCTCATCGAGGACGCGCGCATGTGCGGACGATGACGCACGCGCGGCAACGGCCGGCGCCCGCAAGGCACCGGGCTGACGTCGGCGCAACGTCGCGGCCACCGCGTCGGCGCAGGCCTCCGGCGTGCGGAAATTCGGCACGCCGGCGGCGCTGAGCGCCGCCAGCGCCTGCGGTGCTTCCGGCACCAGAAAGGCGGCGACCGGCTTGGCCGCCTGCGCGCAGTCGATGATGGGCTGCACGGCGCGTTCGGGCAGAAAGCGCGCCGAGGAGCCGACCACGACCACGATCAGGTCGTATTCCGGCGCATCGAGGAGCGCGTCGCGTGCCGCCTTCATCGCCGCGTATTGCGCACCGGCGACCGTGAGGTCGATCAGACGCGCCGGCGCGACATCGATGCCGGTCGCCGCGCGCAGCCGCGCCAATGTCTCCGCGCCAGGTGCCCGGATATCGACGCCGCGGCTGGCCAGCGGATCGACCACCATGGTGGCGCCGCCGGCCGTGGTCGTTACCACCGCCACCGCGGACTGGCGCGCGCCCGGCGCCCTCGCCGGCACACGCGCGAGCAGGGGCAATCCCTCGATCAGGCCGTCGAGGGTGTCGACCCGGGCAATGCCGCAACCGGCCAGGAAGGCCGCGGCGACGTCGTCCTCGCCGGCCAGCGCGCCGGTATGGGAGACGGCCAGTTCGCGCGCGGCCTCCGAACGGCCGAGCTTGTAGGCGAGCACCGGCTTGCCGGCCGCCGCCGCCGCATGGGCGAAGCGGCGCAGCGCATCGGCATGACGCAGGGTCTCGAGGAACAGCATGTAGCCGTCGATGTCCGGATCATCGAGCGTTGCCTCGCAGATCTCGCCGAGCGACAGGTCGACCTCGTTGCCGACCGAAACGAGACCGGCAAAGCCGATGCCGCGCGCCTTGCCGCGGGAGAGCAGCGCGCCGATCATGCTGCCGGAATGCGAGGCGACGAGAAAACGGCCGGCCGGCAGGTCCGGCTCGTCGAAGGCGGCATTCGCGGTGAGCATTGCCTTGCTGCGCAGGTCGACGATGCCGAGACTCGACGGGCCGATGATGCGGAGCCCCGTGCGGGCGCAGATGTCTCTCAGGCGCGCCTCGCGCGCTTCCCCTTCGGGGCCCGCTTCGGCAAAACCGTTGGCGAGCACGGTTGCAACCTTGACGCCCAGCTTGCCGCATTCCGCGACCGCGTCCATCGCCGCCCCGGTCGGCGTGACGATATAGACGTGCTCGGGCACGTCCGGCAGCGCGGACAGGGAAGGGTAGGCGCGCTCGCCCAGCACGTCCTCGCGGCGCGGATTGACGGGATAGATCTTCCCGGCATAGCCGGCCTGGCGCAGATACTTGAGCGGCCGCCCGGCCGTTTTCGCCGCGTCGTCCGATTGTCCGACGATGGCGACGGACTGCGGGGAGAAGAGGAACTGGCGGAGGGCGCGGGGCATTGCGGGCAGCTTATTCGTGTCTCGGGCGCAGCGCAGCACGAAGCGGAGCGAAGTGGTGTGCTGCAGACCCGGGACCGCACAAACTCGGTATTTGAAACGGCCCCGGATCAGCGGTGCACTGCTGCGCGCTGCACCGCATCCGGGGCACGCCGCTACTCCGCCGCTTCTGCCTTGCGCGCCGGGCGCTGGTCGAAACGGCGGTCGAACACGTGCTCGGCGATGCGGTTCTTGAGAATCTCCACCGAGCCGCCGGCGATCATCCAGCCGCGGCAGCGGCGCATGCAGTATTCGACCAGCGACTCGCGGCTGTAACCGGTGGCGCCCATGGTCTGCAGCGCCTCGCCCACCACTTCGGTGTCGGGGTTGAGGAGCAGGATGTAGGGGCTCGTCGTCGCCCTGATCACC
>CAZUDR010000444.1:0-3212 GCA_964618715.1 uncultured Undibacter sp.
ATCTGCCGGGCCAGCCACTCGGCCGTGGGACGCCGGGTCACCTCAAACCACAACAGCTGCCGCCGGGCATGACCGACGACCAGGAATGCAAATAACCGTTCGAAGGTCACCGTGGGAACCACACACATATCAATCGCAGCAATCGCATCGGCATGATTGCGTAGAAACGTCCGCCAACTTTGGGACGGCGGCCTTCGACCGCGCATCATGTACTTCGACACGGTCGATTGGGCTACCTGAAATCCGAGCTTCAAAAGCTCGCCGTGAATGCGGGAGGCGCCCCATAATGGATTCTCCCGGCTCATGCGCCGGATGAGATCTCGCAAGGCACGGTCGATTTTCGGCCGCTCCGCCCTGCTCCTGGTTTTCCAGCGCCAAAACGCCCTGAAGCCGCCCCGATACCAGCGCAGGACCGTCTGCGGCTTCACCACCTTGACCGTGTCAAGCAAGACAGGCCAGAGCCAAACCATCCCTGCCAGGATCGCCCGGTCCATGCCGCCCAGCCGCGAGCGGGCTGGCGCCCGTCGCAAGGCGATATTCAGCTGGTGGCGGAGCCACAGGTTTTCGGCTTCAAGCCGCCTGCGCGATTTGAACAGGTTGGCGATCAGGACGGCCGTGGCGTGCAGGACCGCAAACATCGAACGTCAAGATGCGACGATTCTGCCTTGGCACGCGAATCCAGCCCCGGACGAGATTTTCGGAAAGGACAGATATTAATGGCGCAGGCGCAACAGTCCGCGGGCTGCAACGCGAGGCACACGGTAGAGTCCCGGATGTGCCGCTGGCTGCTGCGCCTCAGGGATCTTACCCGGTCAGACAGCCTGAAACTGAAGCAGGAGTTCCTGGCCCAGATGCTGGGCGTGCGCCGTACCAGTGTCGCATTGGTCGCTGAAAGTGGCGATCAGGCGACCTTCCAGTCGCCCACAAATCGGAATTGCCGATACGCACATCGGCAATCTTTGTTTGACGCTTTCCGTGGCCAGCTAAAAACTTGAATTGAACAAATGCGATGGTTGTGTAGCATCGCCCCACGCGCAAGGTTGGAGCAGTGAACGTCAATGGCTATCGAAGTCGCAAAAATCGAAATTAAATCCGTTTCCGATGCATCGGGTCTGGAAGAATTGATCAAGGCCGGTCGTTTCAAAGCCGATGACATCATTGCCGTTATCGGGAAAACCGAAGGCAACGGCGGTGTCAACGACTTCACCCGCATCCTTTCCGATCAGTCCTTCCGGGCTGTGTTGCGGAAGCTCGGCACGCGCTCGCAAGAGGAAATCAAGAAGATTCCTATGGTCTGGTCTGGCGGCTGTGACGGCGTGATCACACCGCACGCAACTATATTTGCCTCCGTGAACAAGCCGGCGAAGGGCAACGAGCTGCGGCTCGTCATGGGCACGGCCATGAGCCCAACTATCTTGCCAGAAGACATCGGCCGTCCCGTGATGGTGGAGAAGGTCGCCGAAGGCGTCCGCCGGGCGATGAAGGATGCAGGCATTAGCAATCCAAAAGACGTTCACTACGTGCAGACCAAGACACCGCTTCTCACGATCGATTCGATCCACGACGCGGAATCGCGCGGCAGGGATGTCGCCTGCGAGGTACACAGCTCGATGGGCATTTCGAACGGCACGACCGCTCTCGGCGTCGGCGTCGCGCTAGGCGAAATTCCAATGCCGAAGGCAGAGGAAATCTGCCGCAACTTGGACCTCTATTCCTCAGTAGCGTCGTGCTCGTCGGGCGTCGAACTCGACGCCGCCCAAATCGTACTGCTTGGAAACAAAGCAGGCGCAGGCGGAAACTACCGCATCGGCCACAGCGTAATGAAGGATGCGCTCGATATAGATGGCATCTACGACGCGATCCGCAACGCCGGCCTCAAACTGCCCGAGCGAGCGCGAGCCGCCGATCTCAACGGCAAGGTGGTCAATGTCTTCATGAAGTGCGAGGCCGACAAGCGAGGCACACTGCGCGGTCGCCGCCAAATCATGCTCGATGATTCGGATGTTCATCATCACCGTCATTCGAAGGCTGCCGTGGGCGGCGTCGCGGCGACCGCCATCGGCGATCCAGCCGTTTTTGTTTCAGTCGATGCCATGCACCAAGGTCCGCATGGCGGTGGTCCGGTAATTGCAATCATCAACGCCGGCGAAGGCTGAAGACCCGACGACTGCCGCCAAAACGGTAGGGCGGCGATTGGGACGGCAAAGGAGCTGAAGGCGCGTCATGGTCTTTCAATGGAAAATAATCATTGAAGCGATCCCCCCTGCTGAAAGGCGCCTGGCTAGCGCTTCAACTCACCGTTATCTCCATTGCCTTTGGTCTCGTGATCGCACTTGCCGGAGGACTTGGCCGAGTCTCGTCCAAGCCTTCCTCAGCCGATTGCAGATTGATTTTTCGGAACGTTACTACAACGCAGGCGTCGGCGCCGCAGTGAACGACGGCAGCGGAATCGCAACACCGGACGACTTGAAGGGCAAGGTCGTTGGCGTCCAGATCGGCACTTCCGGCGAACGGCTTGTCCGCTGAAAGTTGCAGGACGTGAAGGAAGTACTACGACACCATTCTGCTGGCTCTGAAGGACCTCGAAATCGGCCGGATCGATTCTGTCGTCAATCCCCTGCCCTCGATCAAATACAACATGAAAGGAATGAAGGGTGTGAAGACGACCGATATCTGGAGCAACAGTACTCGGCATCAATACGCGCAAAGAAGACAATGAGCTTCTTGCGGAGATCAACAATCAATTGGCCGATCTTAAGCGAGAGGGTTTTCTCGAATAGCTCGACAACAAATGGTTTGGACACTGACCAACTAACGGCGGCCTGACCGCCGCTACTCTTTTTTTATTTCGCCGACTCCGTGGGGTTGGGGATTTGAGCAACCAATTGATCAAGGTGCGTTTGCGGCGGGAAAGGGTATGCCTCGAGTGATAGGCGGCAATCATCACCTTGCCGAATCTCCTTACCGGCCGACGCACAATCTGAGCTGACCGGTCCTCCGGTTCGGAGAGTTCGCCGGGGGTAATTGCAATTCCAGCGCCGGTCTGCACCGTCACTCTCATGGTTTCGACGTTATCTACGATCGCTCGAATATGCGGACTGATTCCAAGATCGGCAAATCGGCTGCTAACGATCTCCCCATAGCCGATCGACAATTCGTTCATGATGATGGGCTCCTGTGCAATTCTTTCTATGCTAACGGCCCCGCTTTCG
>CAZUDR010000445.1:0-287 GCA_964618715.1 uncultured Undibacter sp.
GTGAACGCGACGCCTTCGTTCGCGATGCGGTCGATGTTGGGCGTCGTGTAGCCCATCATGCCGAGATTGCGATGGCTGATGTTCCAGGTGCCGATGTCGTCGCCCCAGATCACGAGGATGTTGGGCTTCTGGTTCTGTTGCGCCTCGACCGGGCCGGACACAAGGATCCACGCCGCCGCCATGACCAACGTGGACGGTTGCGAGCAGCAGCCGGAGCTGGCCTTCCGCGTGAACGCCCTGGGCACGCAGAACGTCGCCCTCGCCTGCGGACGCAGCGGCGCGGCCCT
>CAZUDR010000445.1:297-3205 GCA_964618715.1 uncultured Undibacter sp.
CATCATCTCCACCTCGTTGTTGCGTCAGTTGCTTTCCGATTCCCCGACCCAATGCCAAGCCTTACCCGCTGGCGCAGGTGCTTTCGAGTTGGACCAAGGTCCTACAGGGGGGCCCGGGCGCCGGCGGTATTCAGGGATTGCAGCCGCGGCTCAGGTCAGGCAGTGGCGGACGAAATTGGCGCGCGACGGATCGGCGACCGGACTGAAGGCGCGGTCGCAGCCGACCGGAACGCGGCCTTCCAGCCGCACCGCCGGCGTCGACGTTGCATTGCTGCGCGGTGACTGCGCGACCGGAGCCAGCGGCAGGCGATCGGTCTTGGTCGCGCGGTTGACCGAATAGGCGGATGCCGGACCGTACCCCGCCACGCTTTCACTGGTCAGCGCGGTGACGGCGCCGGCGATCAGGCCGGCCACCAGGCAGGCGGCGGCGATCTGCTTCAGGCTGAAGCCCGCGCCGGTGACATCGGATACGCGAACGGTCGTGCCGGACATGACAATACGCTCCCTGCAGCAACTTCGCCTTTCGGTCTTGTTGGCAGGAAGCGTAGGGCGACGACCCCTCAACTGGCCATTGTACCGTGGTTAACGGCGCTTATCGAAAGAGAGGGGCGGCCTATACCAAGGTATCGGCGGGAGGGCCGGCGGGCGCCGTCAGCACGGCAAATGCCGCCCGATCACTGGAGTTTGGGCGGCTCGATCGCCAGCGGCAACCACTCCATGGCCAGCACCTTTCTGGTCAGTTCCGGATCGAGGTGCGGCCTGATCAGTGTCCTGAAGCCATAGGCGACCTCACGGTGCTCCCAGTAGCAGTTACTCGCCCGCTCCTTCGGCAGGAAGCCCTCCTGGACCACGTCGGCAAACAGCGGCGGATAGGCGCCGTAGCCCATGCAGACCAGGTTGTAGAAGCGCTGCGCGGGCGGGCCGTGCACGTCGGAAAACTGCTGCATCTTGATCGTGACATCCGGCTTCTCGATCACATGCTTGTACGAATACGCCGCGCCCGCGATCAGCCGCCGCGCGGCCTGCGGCCCCAGCTTCAGCATGATGAAGACGGAGAAATTATCGGCGGCGTCTGACGCCCGGCCGAGCACCGGCACGTCGAGCAGATCGAACATGGCGCGGCCCATCTCGTGGCCGACGACATAGAAGAACTGGCCGACCATTGCGTCGGCGGGCGTGATGCCGATCGGCGTCACTTCCTTCGGCAAATTGGCGAAGATGTCGCTGATGTATTCGTAGCAGATCGTCAGCACGGCGTTATCGCCCTCATGCTGGTAGGAGGTGTCCACCTTGCCGCAGGTCTTCGTTTTGACCAGAAGATCGACGGGCAGGCGGAACGGGCTGAACATCTCCTGCACCTTCTCGAGGACGTGGCGGCCCTTCATCAACTCGTAGACCTGCTTCTGGTCGTCCCTTGTCGGCGCCTCGTACTCGATCCTGATGCGGTTGGGTTCCGGTTCGGCGTGGGCCTGTGGAGTCCACAGGCGTGCCATTGCGATCGAAATCGCCGATATTAGCAGCACGGTCGTTCGCATTACCCGTCTCCTCATCCGAGGCTGAAGCGTTCCGGCAGGGCCCGCCCGGAAGTGTCCGGCACGATCGGCAGCGGATCGCCCTGACCCGGGGGTCCGGGACAAGGATAGCGGATCGGCTGCACACGGAGCAATCGACGGGTGCCCCGGCTTTCGCTGCCACGGGTGCCGCAGGCCGCGGCCAAAGCCGTCAGTTTGCCCGCCCGAACCTGTCGTCGAGGGCGTAGCCGGCGCCGCGCACGGTGCGGATCGGATCGGTCGCGTGGCCGCGGTTGATCGCCTTGCGCAGGCGGCCGACATGCACGTCGACGGTGCGCTCGTCGATATAGATGTCCGAGCCCCACACGCCGTCGAGCAGCTGCTCGCGCGAGAACACCCGGCCCGGCCGCTCCATGAGGAATTCGAGCAGGCGGTATTCGGTCGGCCCGAGATCGATCGGCCGGCCGCTGCGCGACACGCGTTTCTTCTCGCGATCGAGCTCGATGTCGCCGATGGCAAGCACGCTCGCGACCCGCTCCGGATTGGCCCGGCGCAACAGCGCGCGCACCCGCGCCAGCAGTTCCGGCACCGAGAACGGCTTGACGATATAGTCGTCGGCACCGGTGGCGAGCCCGCGCACGCGCTCGCTCTCCTCGCCGCGCGCGGTGAGCATGATGATCGGCAGGTTGCGGGTTTCCGGCCGCGCGCGCAGGCGGCGGCACAACTCGATGCCGGAGAGGCCGGGCAGCATCCAGTCAAGCACGATCAGGTCGGGAGCGCTTTCCTTCAGCCGCGTGTCGGCCTCGTCGCCGCGTGCGGCCGTGTCGACCTCGTAGCCTTCCGATTCGAGGTTGTAGCGGAGCAGCATGGTGAGCGGCTCCTCGTCCTCGACGATCAGGATGCGCGGGCTCATGGGGTGATTTCCTCACGCATGATGTTGATCAAGGCCCGGTTCTCCGTCAGCGGCCCGTCCCCGTCGGCATGGCGGGGATCGTCGTGGTGTCGCCCTTGGGGCGCTGATCGGCGATCGGCTCGCCCTCGATGATGTAGTGTACCGTCTCGGCGATGTTGGTGGCGTGGTCGCCCATGCGCTCGATGTTCTTGGCGCAGAACATGAGATGGATGCAGAAGGTGATGTTGCGCGGGTCCTCCATCATGTAGGTGAGCAGCTCGCGGAACACCGAGGTGCAGACGGCGTCGATCTCCTGGTCGCTACGCCATACCGCCATCGCCTTGTCGAGATCGCGGCGGGCATAGGCATCGAGCACCAGCTTGAGCTGCTCGAGCACCAGGTCGGTCATGTGCTCGACTCCGCGGATCAGCTTGGGCGGCGGAAACTCGCCGTTGAGGGCAATGACGCGCTTGGCGATGTTCTTGGCGAGGTCGCCGATGCGCTC
>CAZUDR010000446.1:0-3200 GCA_964618715.1 uncultured Undibacter sp.
CGGCGACTGTCTGGTGAACTCGCTCTATGCGGTCTACGAGCAGTCGGAGCAGGGCTTTGCCGGGCGCTATCTGGAGATGCTCGCCGCCGGCGGCACCCGGCATCATTCCGAGCTGCTGGCGCCGTTCGGGCTGGATGCCCGCGATCCGAAGTTCTGGGACGGCGGGCTCGATGTCATCGCCAGGCTGATCGAGGAGCTGGCAGAGCCGGACTAGCTTCAATCATGAGTTGAACGGGTGTCAGCCTCTCGCTAGACTTTCCGGCAAGGGGAGCGTGCCATGGCATTCGGCAGCCTGTTCGACTTCGCCGACGTTTTCCGCAGGGAGATCCTGTCGATCAACAAGCGCCGCGCCAGGCTCGGCCGGCCGGCGATCGAACTGGAAGACGAAACAGGCCCCGACGGGACGCCACTTGCCACAAGTGATGGCACGGTGCCGCTGCGCCCGAAAGATGATTCCAACGTTGTCGGCCTGGCGTTGTCGGGTGGCGGCATCCGCTCGGCGGCGTTCTGCCTCGGCACGCTGCAGGCGCTGCGTGAAGCGGATGTGCTCGACAAGGTCGATTACCTGTCGACCGTGTCCGGTGGCGGCTATATCGGCTCGTCGATGACGAACGGGATGACCGAGACCGGGGGACGTTTTCCGTTCAGGAGCATGCTGTCCGAGGACGAATCACCGTCACTCCAGCACATTCGCGATCATTCAAACTTTCTGTTCCCGCGCGGCGCCCGCGACTTCTGGCGCAATGCCGCGATCTACGTCCGCGGACTGTTCGCGAACGCAGTCCTGATCCTGCCGTTCTTGCTGATCCTTGCGGCGGTCACAATACTCGTCGCCATGCCGCAGATCCGTGATTATGACGGCATAGACCTCTACTATTGGCACCTTCCGCCGTTTGCCCTTACAGCTGCGATTGGCGGCGTGCTTGTATTGACCGTGATTGTCTGGGGAATTCTGCGTTCCGGGTCGAGAGATCGCGTAGCGAGCGAGGTAACAGACTACACGGCGAAGTTTGTTGGCGTCGTCGTCTGCCTTTTTCTGCTGACGGCCTTTTGCGAACTCCAGCCCTACATTCTCGGCAGTCTGCTCCAGCAGGACCAGACGTCATATCTTCACGCGTGGATCGAGTGGATCAGGGGTATCGCGCTGGCTCTGGCCCCGGTCGCGGCGGCAGTCGCTTTCGTCGCGGAGAAACTGGGTGAGGGCGTCAAGAGCGCGCTGGAATCCGAACGTATTCGCGACCAGCTGTTGGGCTATGCCGGCAAGGCCGTGATTTACCTGGCGGCCGTCATTCTGCCCCTCGTGCTGTGGGCGCTGTATCTGCAATTCAGCTATTGGGGTGTGTGTTTTACGAAATACTGCATGTACTACTATGCGCCTGATTGGCTCGTTGCAGCGGCGAAGTTTTTTCCCGGATCGTTGACGTCGTATCTGGGTATCAACGTCAACGTCAGCGTCATCGCCCAGCTCTATATTGTGATCTCGATCGTCTGCGTGATTATTTCCTGCTACCTGCGGCCCAATGCCAATTCCCTTCATCCGCTCTATCGCGACCGGCTTGGCGAGGCGTTCCTCTTCAAGCCGGAGAAAACGGTGGAGCGCGATCCAAAGACGGGTACTGAGCCGCCTCTCAGGCTTACGCATCGAAAACTGAGCGAATTGTCGGAAGAGCACTGCCCCTATCAGCTGATCAATACGGCACTCAATGTTCAGGGATCAAAGCAGGTGAACCGGCGCGGTCGCAATGCCGATTTTTTCCTGTTCAGCCGGAATTTCGTCGGTAGCCGCGCCACGGATTACGTCGCGACGGAAGACATCGAAAAGGTCATGACCGGACTCGACCTCGGGTCAGCGATGTCGGTGTCGGGCGCTGCCGCGTCGTCCAACATGGGATCGGCGACCATCAAGCCGCTTACGGCGACGCTGGCTGTGCTCAACATCCGCCTGGGATACTGGCTGCGCAATCCACGGCACGTCAAAACCAGCGGGCAGAACAGGGGCAAGTGGAACCGCTGGGCCAACTATTATTTTCTCCTGGAGTTTCTTGGCAAGCTCAGGGAAACGAGCAGGTCGATCTACCTGACCGACGGCGGACATATCGAAAACCTCGGCATCTACGAGCTTCTGCGCCGTCGCTGCAAGGTCATCATTGCGGTCGACGCGGAGGCCGATCCGGAAATGGCCTTCGGGTCGTTCAACGTGCTGGTGCGCTATGCGCTGATCGATCTTGGCGTGCGCATCGATTTGCCCTGGCAACAGGTCACCGATATGACCAAGGCAACCGGCAAGGCGATCGACGAAGAGGGCGATACCCCGAAACACTCCGGGCCGCATGTCGCGATCGGTGACATCTGTTATCCGGGCGGACGCCGCGGCGTTCTCATCTACATAAAGTCATCGCTGACCGGCGACGAGAACGACTACATTTTCCATTACAAGAAACGCTATGGCTCGTTCCCGCAGGAAACGACGCTGGATCAGCTTTTTTCGGAAGAGCAGTTCGAGGCGTATCGTGCGCTCGGTTTTCATGCCGCGTACCGCTTCTTCGATCGACGGGATCTCTTTGCGTATTGCGGGCCGGATGAAAAACCGGTCGCTGTCGATGACCTGAAGTTCCTCGACGATTTTTTCCCGCTGCGCGATCCCGGAGCGACGTCGCGGCCGCATGCGACATTTGCCGACTGGCTGAAAGCCGATTGCGAGGCAAAGGTCGCAAGGAACGCGCTCGACCAAGAGGTCACATCCTCCCCTGCTGTGCTGGCCCGTGCCACGACCAGGTTCGCGCAGGCGGCGGAGAAGGGTGTCGAGCGGCTGGACGGCGGCCGGGACGCGACCTGAAACGCTGCAAATTCATTCGGCGTGAACGGACACACGCCGGTGTCTTCACGGCCATGGCGATGGCCATCTTTTAGCCTTGGCCCGCACGCCCTATATCAGGGCGCCCATGCCTCCCACCGACCGCGAGAAGAACCGTTTCTCCGCCCGCGCCCGGCGTTACGCCCGCGTCGGCACTGGTATCGGCGGGGTCGCCGCGCGCATGGCGGGCCAGCGCGTCCTGCGCCGCCCGCCGGACCGCGCCGGCAACGCACTTGAACTTGCTGCAGCGCTCGGCGGGCTGAAGGGCCCGATCATGAAGGTGGCGCAACTGCTCGCCACCATCCCCGACGCGCTGCCGCCGGAATACGCCAATGAGCTGATCAAG
>CAZUDR010000447.1:0-3190 GCA_964618715.1 uncultured Undibacter sp.
TGCCCTTCAGCTGCGTCAGTTTCTCCCCGGCGAGATCGCGAAGCTTTTTGATCGCGCCCGGTTTGGCGTCCTGCAAGTCCCATTTGCTGACCGCGAGCACCAGCGCGCGGCCCTCCTGCTCGACCAGATCGGCAATGCGCTGGTCCTGTTCCTCGAAGGGGTGCTCGGTGTCGACCAGCACCACCACCACCTCCGCGAAACGCACCGCGTTGAGCGCGTCGGCGACCGACAGTTTTTCCAGCTTCTCCGTCACGCGCGAGCGGCGTCGCAGTCCGGCCGTATCGTAGAGCCGGAACCTGTGGCCCTGCCATTCGTACGGGACCGCAATGGCGTCGCGGGTGATGCCGGCCTCCGGTCCCGTGAGCAGGCGCTCCTCGCCGATCAGCCGGTTGACCAGGGTCGACTTGCCGGCATTGGGACGGCCAACAACGGCGACGCGGATCGGTTGCGCCTCGCCGGCCGCGGCCGGCTCCGGCGAAGGCTCCGTCGCATCGGGCAATGCCGCGCGCAACGCGTCGTAGAGATCGGCCATGCCCTCGTTGTGCTCGGCCGAGAGCGGCAGCGGGTCGCCGAGACCAAGCGCCCAGGCCTCAAGCCGCCCTTGCTCGCCGGCCGCGCCCTCGCTCTTGTTGGCGATGAGCACGGTCGGCTTGCCGGCCCTGCGCACCAGATCGGCGAAGGCGCGGTCGACCGGGGTGGGACCGGCACGGGCATCGATCATGAAGAAGACGGCGTCGGCCTGATCGAGCGCGGCCTCGGTGTGGGCCCGCATCCGGCCGGTGAGGGTTTGTGGCGCCGCCTCCTCGAATCCGGCGGTGTCGACCACGGAGAAACGAAGGTCCCCGAGCCGCGCCTCGCCCTCGCGGCGATCACGCGTGACGCCGGGCAAATCGTCGACCAGTGCCAGGCGGCGGCCGACCAGCCGGTTGAACAGCGTCGACTTGCCGACATTGGGACGGCCGACGATGGCCACAGTGAACGTCATCGGGTGTCCCCCGCCGGACCGGATCCGGCATTCACTCTTTCCGATTCAATAATGCCAGCGGGAGCCAGGCGGCTGCCGGAACACCGTCAGCGCGACGACGTGGCGGGGGCCGGCCAGGGCGACTGCTGCTGGTTCGGGTCCGGCCAGCCCGATTGCTGTTGCTGGCTGGTGGCGGGCTGTGGCGTCGGCCACTGCGACTGCTGCCGGGGCTGGCTGGCGGCAGGCTGTTGCGGCGGCGGAGGCGGAGCGGATGCCGTCTTCGGTTTGGGCTTCGGTTTCGGCTTGCTTGCGGTTCGCGCCTTGGCCTGCGGCGGGGGGCTGGCCTGCGGCGGGGGGCTGGCCTCTTGCGGCGGCGCGGCCGCCGCGTTCCGGGCTGCACTGCCGGCATCGGTTGCGCCCGGCTGCGCAAGATAAGGATCGGTCGCCTGCTGCTGCGCGCCCTTCACGTATTCGGGCGGAATGCCTTGCGTCACGCCTGGCACCCCTTCGGGAAACAGCGGCTTGCGGTCGCCCGGCAGCTTCTTCTTCTCGGCCAGGCCAAAGATGTCGAGCTTGTCGGGATCGAAACTCTCGCACGCCGTCAGCAGGGGCGCCAGCACCAGCAGGCAGGCCGGAAGCACTATGCGAAACAGGCGGCGCATGGATAGAAACCTTCAGCCCCTCTTGTTCGCGCCGGCAATCAGCGCGGACAGGATCTGAACACGATTGCGCATCGCCGGGGGCGCCTCGGCGTCGGAGGCGATCATGTCGATATACTTGCGCGATGCGTCGAAATCCTGGTGTTGCCACGCCGACAGCGCGAGCAGTTCGCGCGCGGAATGGCGGAAAGCACGGTCCGACGTCGCCAGGGGACCGAGGCGGCGCTGCATTTCATCAAATGGCGCGGCGTCGACGCGCAGCATGGCGGCGCGCACGCCGGCAAGGTCCTGCAGGGCTGTCCCGATCGCGGGGTCGGCGGCGAGCGCGTCGTAGGCTTTCACGGCCTCGTCCGGCCTGGTCTCGGCCAGTCCGGCAGCGGCACGCAGGCGGGCGAGGACCGCATAGCCGCCCGGTGCCTCGGCGGCGAGCTTGTCGAAGGCTGCCTGTGCCTCGGCATGTTTGCCCTGCTCGTTCAGGGTGACGGCCTGCTCGAACGCCGCGCCGGCGGCCGCGGCCTGCTTGCCGATCCACCACTCGTAGCCGCGCCAGGCGGCGATGCCGGCGACAAGGAGGACCGCGAGCGCAATGAAGTAGTGGCTGTAGCGGTCCCACAGCTTCTTCAGCTGTTCGCGGCGAACTTCCTCGTCAACTTCATGAAAGATATCGGCCACAAACGGCTCCAGACGGTCTGACAGGCTGCCCCGCTTCGCCGGGACGCGCGAAATGGCCGGTAACCTAGCCATGTGGCGCAGCTAAGGCAAAGATTGAGCCGACAGTCGTTAAGATTCAGGGTGTTAAGAGGGCCGACGGGGGCACCCCGCGTCCGGCCCGGTACGGGGGTAACGGCCGTCAGCCCTTCTTTTTCATCGGATAAACATGGTCGGGGCCGGGAAACGCGCGGGCGCGCACCTCGCCCGCATAGTCCGCGATCGCCTTTTCGATGCCGGGACCAAGATCGCCATAGCGCTTGACGAATTTCGGCACGCGCGGTGACAGGCCGAGCATGTCCTCCAGCACCAGCACCTGGCCGTCGCAGGCCACGCTGGCGCCGATGCCGATGGTGGGGATCGGCACGGCCCCGGTGAGCTTGCGCGCGAGCGGTTCGGCCACGGCCTCGATCACCACGGAAAAGGCGCCGGCCTCGGCCACGGCAAGGGTGTCATCCTCGATCCGCGCCCAATCGGCCTCCTCGCGACCCTGCGCGCGGAACGATCCCAGCGTGTTGATCGACTGCGGAGTAAGACCGACATGGGCCATCACCGGGATGCCGCGCTCGACCATGAAGCGGATCGTCTCGGCCATGCGGCGGCCGCCTTCGACCTTGATGGCACCGCAGGTGGTCTCCTTCAGCACCCGGGCGGCGTTCATGAACGCCTGCTCCTTCGAGGCCTCGTAGGAGCCGAACGGCATGTCGACAACGACCAGCGCACGCTTCGAGCCGCGCATCACCGCGTGGCCCTGCAGGATCATCATGTCGAGGGTAACCGGCACCGTTGTCTCCAGCCCGTGCATCACCATGCCGAGCGAGTCGCCGACTAGGATCACGTCGCAATATCTGTCGACGAG
>CAZUDR010000448.1:0-3184 GCA_964618715.1 uncultured Undibacter sp.
AGCGCGCCATCGCCGCCCCGCTCCGCCTTCAGCGTGGCCTTGTCACCATCCGACAGGGCAAAGACGGGAAAGTCCGCCGACAGCACCTCGCCGGTATCGGCCAGTTCGATGGCGCCTTTCACGGCCGCCCCCGATCCCTCGATGACAAGATCGTCGATGCGGAACGATTTTTC
The DNA here is from genome assembly GCA_964618715.1 of uncultured Undibacter sp. Taxonomy (GTDB): domain Bacteria; phylum Pseudomonadota; class Alphaproteobacteria; order Rhizobiales; family Xanthobacteraceae; genus Pseudolabrys. The sequence continues at coordinate 174 of CAZUDR010000448.1, forward strand.
ACCGCTGGCCATGGTGGCGGTGACGTGCGCCGGCTTGCCGGCAGCCTTCTGCCAGCCCGGCAGCAGATCGTTGATCAAAACGGGCGTGAGGTCGGCATCAAGCTTTATCGGGCTGGCCGCCGCCCCCTGCCCGATCATGGTCCGGATCCTGACGGGGACCGCGCCGGTCACCGTGTCGCCCAGATCGACGCCGAGCCGGCGGCGCGCGGCCTCGTCGAGCACAGCTTCCAGATGCAGTTCTGCAGTGGCGTCCGTCTTCTTCCTGGTCAACTCGATCGTAGCCGGAACGTCGTCAATCTTGACGTCGCCACTGACCGCAAACCCGTCGTTCGTCGCGGTCACCCGCAGCGAGGTGGCTTCCAGTTTCTTGTTCTTGCCCATCATCATTTTTTCGGCAGCGAAACTGGAAAGATCGGCGGTGATGGAATATTTCACCGCGTCCTTCGGCAACTCGTTCTGAATCGGCAGGTTGACGCCGACCTCGGCTGCGACGGTGCCGCGGCTGGTCTCGGGATCGATGGCTGGCGCGGTGTCGTCGCGCAGGTCGTCACTCGCCAGCAGCGCCGCCGCCGCCGATACACTGCCGTCGATTCGAAACTGGACTTTCGCCGGTGCCGGCTTGAGATGGGTATTGGGAACCTGGAACAGACCCTTGGCGATGTTGAGCTTGCGCCCCGGCACCACCTCGACCGTGCCGCGGCCAAGATTGACCGTCGCCGTACGCCCGCTGATATGCACGGTCAGGTCGGCATCACGGATCGCCGGCAGGCTCTCGAAGGTGCGCAGCGTTGTTCCGCTCGTCTCCAGATCGATCGACAGACCGTCCGCCGGCAGCGGGGGCCCGTCGGCGAAGAAGTGCGATATCGGCGCGTTGCCGGCCACGACCAGCCGCTCCACCACGCCGCCGCTGACGTGATTTTCGACCCAGTCGCGCACGTAGACCGCAGCGGTCAACGGCCAGATCCGTTGCAGCACCGAGGTCGGCATGCGCGTCCCGGCAATGCCAAACGCCAGATGCGGATCCGACGCGGAATAATCGAGGCTGCCGGTGACGGCCAGGCCGATATTGTATGAATCACGCGTATCACTGCGGCTGAGGTCGCCCTGTTCGACATCAATGCGCTTGTTCAGTGTGTCGAGTCGGGCGAGCAGGTTGACCCGATTGAAGGCAAAGCCTTCGTTGCCTGCGTTGTCGGCCGCCCCCAGGATGATCGGATCGATCACGGCGTTGCCGCGTGTCACGTTGACGGTCCACACGCCGTCGCCGTTCGACGGCGCCTGCGCCACCGCACGCAGGGTGAACTGGTTGCCGCCGGCCCGCAGCTGGAATGGCACGATCAAGGCGCGCCGGCCCGGGTCCCAGCTGAAACGAATGTCGCCGCCGTGAACGGCCACGCGGATCGGCATTCCGTCCTCAACGTCGCTGACACTGCCGCTGCCGGCGACCAACTGCCCCTGCAGAACAATCGGCGTTCCATCGGCGGCGATTTCAGCGCGAACGCTTGCGGAAAGCGGAACATCGGCGTCGAAGTCGCTTTTGTTGAGGCGCATCGCAAGCAGCATGTCGCGCACCGAAACGTGCCGCGCTTCGATGCCAATCGCGCGAACGCCGTTGCCGAGCGGCCGCATCGCCGCGCTCAAGACCCAGGGGCGGGTCTTGTTGTCTGATTCGAGACGGAATACGACGCCGCCCTGCGCCGGCCGCCCGAGGCTGGCGTTGATGTGGTCAAAGGTCCACTGCTTGCCGCTCCGTCGGTCATCGACGGTGAGGTTTCCGTTGCGCAAACCCAGTTCGCGCAGATCGTGGCCATCAAGACCGGTGGCGCCGAGACCGTCGATCCATCCGAGCAGTCCGGCAAGGTCCTCCAGTCCGGCGCGCAACGGCTCCTTCGCGGGGTCGGCAACCGCGGGCTCGCCGGCCGTCGGCGATTCCTTGACCGCCGCGGGTTTGGGCGCGGCAGTGGCGATCGGCCGGGTATCTTCGCCGGCAAAAACCGTGACCCGGCCGTCGGCCTCGATGCGCACCGCCATTTGGGCGCCGACGAGATTGAGGCTTTCCGCGCGCACCTCGCCACTGAGCAGGCCGATGCCCGACAGTCCCACTTCCGCTTTCGGCGCCTTCGCCACCACGGTGCCGTCGGCATCCCGTACAATGATGTCGCGCAGACGCAGGGACGTGCGCCCGCTCTCGTCACGCTCGAGCTGCGTACCCCCGACGGTGACGCTGCGATCGCCGCCAAAGTTTTCCTGGATCGCCGCCTTCAGCCAGGGTGTCGCAAGATCGAGCTCGATCGGACCTTGCGACAACCGCCACCACAGGGCCAGAAACGCGACCAGCGCCACAGACACACTCAGCGCGGATGCCCAGAACATCCGTTTCAGCCAGCGCCGGTGGGCAAGCTCCATGGCGGCACTCCGCAGCCGGCTCCACAGCAGGAGCGCCCTGCCCTGCCAGACCTGCAGGCGATGCGGTTGCTCGGGGTGGTGTTCCGTCATCCGTTCAGGTTGCACGTGGCCGGCGTGATGCGGACGCGGCCGTTGGGCGTCGTCCGGATGGGTGTGCTTGGCCTTGACCGGATGAGAATGGCCGCCGTGGTCCGGGTGAGGATGCTTCGGACGGGCCGGGTGCGAATGCCTGGACTGTTCCGGACGAGGATGCTTGCCGTGGCCACTTTGCGGATGGTGCTGCGGATTCTGCTGAGCGTGGTCGCGATGATGCTGCGGCGCCCGATGACCCTTCTCCGGCGCCTTCGAGCCGGGATGCCTGGAGTTGTGATCGCTGCCCGTCATGCCCTAAGCGGCACCCTTGGTCCGGCGCATCCTGCGCCCCATTGCGCGTCCCTTGCCGCCCGACAGGCCTCACCGCAGCGCGGCCTACTCACAGTGTGTGGAGCCCGTTGCGTCCGCCCCACGCAACTGGCATTGGCCACATTGACGGGCGGAAAGCGACGAAAGGAAGGCACATGGCGCGCGAACTTGCTGCGGGTGCGAAAGCCCCCGCCTTCAGCCTG
>CAZUDR010000449.1:0-3178 GCA_964618715.1 uncultured Undibacter sp.
GCTTCGGTCCAAGGAAGCGTTCGCGCGCTCCGGGCGCGTACCAGGCATCGGCCCCCTCCGCCTCGAAGGCCTCGACGATACGCACCTCGACCTCGGGGTCCTGCAGGAGCTCGACCGAGCCGTCCGGGTTCTCCCTGATGAAGACCGCGATCGGCACGCCCCAGGCGCGCTGGCGCGAGATGACCCAGTCGGGCCGGCTCTCGATCATGCCGTTGATGCGGTTTTCACCCTGCGGCGGGACCCACCGGGTATCCACGATGGCCTTGAGCGCGCGGGCGCGCAGGGTATCGCCATTGCGGTCGATATCCCTGTCCATGGCAATGAACCACTGCGGCGTATTGCGGAAGATGACCGGCTTCTTCGAACGCCATGAGTGCGGATACTGGTGCTTGAGACGCCCGCGCGCGATCAGCATGCCGGCGTCGACCAGTGCCTTGATCACCGCGTCGTTGGCATCGCCCTTTTCGCCCTTGTCGTTGATGACGCGTTTGCCCGTGAAGCCGGGCGCGGCGTCGGTAAAGGCGCCGTTCTCGTCGACCGTATAGGGAATGGTGGTCTTGATGCCGCGCGTTTCGAGCGCCGCCTTGTTGTCCATCCAGACGTCGAAGTCCTCGCGGCCGTGTCCCGGCGCGGTGTGCACAAAGCCGGTGCCGGTATCCTCGGTGACGTGTTCGCCAGGCAGCACCGGCACCGCGAAGTCGTAACCATTCCCGCGAAGCGGATGCCCGCAGACAAGACCTGCGAGTTCATCGGCAGATACCGCTCTCGTCTGCTCAAAGCCGGTGACACGCGCCTGCTTTAAAACGTCCTCGGCCAGCGTGGCCGCCAGCACGAAGAGGTCACCCGACTTTGCCCAATTGTCGGACGGCGCCTCGGTCACTTTGTAAAGACCATAGGAGATCTTCGGAGAATAGCTGATGGCTCGATTGCCCGGCAGGGTCCACGGTGTGGTCGTCCAGATCACCACCGACGCCCTGGCGAGATCGCCTTTACCGTTGGCAACAGGAAACTTCACCCAAACCGTGTCCGACGTGTAATCCTCGTACTCGACCTCCGCCTCCGCCAGCGCGGTCTTTTCCACCACCGACCACATCACCGGCTTGGAGCCGCGATAGAGCAGCCCGTTGGCGGCGAACTTCATCAGCTCACGCGCGATCTGCGCCTCGGCGGGAAAACTCATGGTCGTGTAGGGATGCGCCCAATCGCCCTCGACGCCCAGACGCATGAACTCCTCGCGCTGCACGTTGAGCCAGTGCTCGGCATAGGCGCGGCATTCGCGCCGGAACGCGATCATCGCTGCGGGATCGGAGAGATCCGGCTTCTTCCGGTTCTTCGCCCGGTAGTTCTCCTCCTCGATCTTCCATTCGATCGGCAGTCCGTGACAGTCCCAGCCCGGCACGTAGTTGGAATCGAAGCCGAGCATCTGCTGGCTGCGGGTCACGAAATCCTTGAGGATCTTGTTGAGCGCGGTGCCGATGTGGATCGGGCCGTTGGCGTAAGGCGGGCCGTCGTGCAGGATAAACTTGTCGCGGCCCTTCGATGCGGCGCGCAGCTGGCCGTAGAGATCGCCCTCCTCCCAGCGCCTGAGGATTTCAGGCTCGCGTTGCGGCAGCCCCGCACGCATCGGGAAATCCGTCCGCGGCAGGAACAGCGTCTCGGAATAGTCGCGCTCGGGCTTCGGCATGGGGCGTGTACTAGCAGGGGGATTCGGCAACGGAAAGGCCGCTTCCCGCGGCCAGAACAGCCGTCCGGGCGCCTAGACCTCTCCCAGCCGCGGAAACGCGCCGGCGGCCCTGGCCAGCACGTCGCGTGCCTGCGCCGCGTCCGCGACCATGGTGCGCCTGAGCGTTTCCACCGTGTCGAACGTCTGCTCCGGCCGGATCCAGCCGATGAAGGCGACGTCGATCGCCTGGCCATAGATGTCGCCGTCAAAACCGAACAGGTTGACCTCCAGCAGCGGCGCGCCGTCGTCGAACATGGGCCGGCGGCCGAAGCTCGCCACGCCCTCGTGCATGGTTCCGCCGACACGCGCCCGCACCGCGTAGATGCCGTGCTTGAGGCCGCAGCCCGGTTCGAGCCGGAGGTTGGCGGTGGGAAAGCCGAGCCCGCGCCCGCGCTTCTCGCCATGGAGTACCTCAGCCGTCACGAACCACGGTGCGCCCAGAAGCTCGGCGGCCTCCACCACCTTGCCCTCGCTCAGCGCCGCGCGCACCGAACCGGACGACACCGGCCGGCCCTCGTCCTCGAGCGGCGGCACCACGTCGACGGCGAAGCCGCGCCGCGCGCCCTCTTCGGCGAGATAGGACGGCGAGCCGGTGCGGCTCCTGCCGAAATGGAAATCGAAACCGATCGCGGCCCCGCCGATGCCGAGCGCACCGACCAGGATGCGGTCGATGAAGTCCTGCGCCGCGGTGCCGGCAAGCGCCGCGTCGAACCGCAGGATGACCGCGCCGTCGAGGCCCGTGGCCGCCAGCAAACGAAGCTTGTTGTGCTCGCCGGACAGCTGGAACAGCGGCTCCTGCGGACGGAAGAACTGCCGCGGATGCGGCGTGAATGTGAGTGCGGCGGCCTTGCGACCGAGCGCGCGGGCGCGGTCGAGCGCGGCCCCGATCACCGCCCGGTGGCCGCGATGAACACCGTCGAAATTGCCGATTGCCACCACGGCGCCGGCCAGCGGCCCGGGATCGATGCCGGCGGCATCACCGCGGGCGACGTGAAAGGTTCTGGCGGCATCCTGGTTCATGGGGCGACGGAGTCGTATCGGGGCGCGGGCGGAACGTCGGGGACAGGCATTGGCGGTCGGAAGTCGGGCATTTGGGCGCGGCGACGGTTAGCGCGTCGTTAATGAAGTTTAATTAACCGCTTGTTCAAGAGCCATTGTTACGGTGGCGCTGCAATTCGAGGGCGCCCATTGCGGGCGATACGCCATGGCCGTCGATGTGTCGATACCGGTTCTGGTGGTTGACGACTACAACACCATGATCCGGATCATCCGGAACCTGCTCAGGCAGCTGGGTTTCAGGGACGTCGACGAGGCCAATGACGGCACGGCGGCGCTGGCCAAGATGCGCAAGCGCAGATACGGGCTCATCATCTCCGACTGGAACATGGAGCCGATGACGGGTTACGATCTGTTGCAGGAAGTGCGCTCCGATCCCGACCTTTACGACACGCCCTT
>CAZUDR010000450.1:0-3174 GCA_964618715.1 uncultured Undibacter sp.
CGGCGTGGCGGTCGGCGCGTTGCTCGGCTCGGCGCTTGCCGGCCCGCGCTATGCCGAACCGATCTACGTCGAGCCACCGCCGCCGCCGCGGCGCCGCGTCTATGTCGAGCCGGCGTATTATTACGGCGAGCCGATCTGCCACGTCGAACGTCACAAGGTGTGGGTGCGCGGCTACGGCTGGCGCTATCGCCGCGTCGAAATCTGCGAATAATCACGCGCCGCTCATTCCCGCGTGCCCGGGAATGAGCGGTTTTCGCTTCACTGCCGCATGTGGTTGAGGACGGCGGCGGTCGGCCAGCAGTCCACCTTCAGCCCGTTGGCCTTCTGATAGGCGCCGAGCGCGGCGCGGGTGAGCATGCCCGCCTTGCCGTCGACCTTGTCCTTGTAGAGCCCGAGCGCGGCCAGCCGTTCCTGCATCGCTTCGACCTGCACCGTGCGGAGCTGCTTGTCCTTGCTCCACGGCGTCACGAACGGCCCGCCGCCGGCGATGCGGTCGCTCAGGTGACCGACATACAGCACGTAAAGATCCGAGTAGTTGTATTCCTTGATCACGTAGTAGTTCTTCGGCGTCAGGAAGGCGGGGCCATGGGTGCCCTCCGGCAGCAGCAGCGAGGCCTGCAGCGACAGCACCTGCGGCGTCAGCTTGCGGCCGTCGGCCGGCACGAAACCGCGCTTCACCCAGTCCGCGACCGGCATGGTCACGGCCGGCTCGGCCTGCGTGCAGTCGACACGCGCCGGCAGCTTCACCTCGATCGCCCAGGGCTCGCCCGGGCGCCAGCCTTTTTCCTGCAGCTGTTTCGCCGCGGACCCGAGCGTGTCCGCCACCGAATTCCAGATGTCGGCACGGCCATCGCCGTCGAAATCGATGGCATGCTTGTAATAGTCGGTCGGCAGGAACTGGGTCTGCCCGAGCGCACCGCCCCACGACGAGCGCATGTAGCTGCGCGGGATGCCATCCTGCAGCATCTTCATCGCGGCGAGCAGTTCCTTGCGGAACATGTCCTTGCGCTTGCCAACCCAGGCTTGCGTCGCCAGCACCCGCAGCGCGTCGTGCGGCAACGGATAGCGGCCGTAGTCGGTCTCGCGCGCCCAGATCGCCAGCACGACCTCCCCGGGGACGCCGAATTCCTTCTCGATGCGGGCCAGCGTTGCGCGGTGCTGCGCCGCCAGCCGGCGCCCGTGGACGGCAAGACGCGCGATCGAGGACTCGCGCACATATTGTTCCGGTGTCTGCACGAACTCGGCCTGCGGCGGCGGCTTCTCCGCGCGGCCGGGAATGTGCAGGTCGGGGAGGGAATAGTCGGGCTCCAGCCCGCGGATCGCGGATTCGAAAGTCGCCCGCGACACGCCCATCGCCTGCGCTTCGGACCAGAGCGTCTGCAGCCACCCGGTGAATGCGGCGTCGGCGCGAGCCGCCGCCGGCATCAGCAGCAGCGCGAATGCGACAAGGATGGCCGCTGTGCGTTGCAATGCGCCTCCTAGTGGGCCTGGGCCCCGTGACCTTTCACGTGGACCGGCTGGCTCAGATGACCAAGCTTATACGAGATTCTTGACGGCTAAATCTTGGCGGGCAGGCGCGCCGCGATGACGCGGCGGGTGCTGTCCGGCACGCGGCCCGAACGCGCCATCAGCACGAAGCGCGGCTCGGTGGTGGCGAGGCGAATGGGCAACAGCGGCGCATAGCCGTCGGAGAAATAGAACGACGCGATGGCGTCGGCGTCGGGGAATTGCATGAGCACGACGCGGGTGGGCGCAAAGGCGCCGGCGAGCACGGTGACCTTGCCGCCGCGGGCGAGGTAGGTGCAGCCGTAGTGCCTGATGACGTCCGGCACGCCGGCGGCATAGGTCTTGAAGCCCTCCGGATCGCGCATGATGTGGGCGCCGATGGCGAGGGCCTGGCCGTCGTCGGGCTCGCTGGCGCCCTCGACCAGGACGGCGGTGACGCCGGACCTGTCGCGAAGCGCGGACAGGTCGGCGCCGTCGTCGACACGGGCGATCAGGGTCGGGCCGAAATCCCAGGGCTCTTCGAAGGCGATGGTCTCGCCGTCGGCGACGACACGGCAGCCGGCGGGCAGGTCGGCGGCGGCGATGCCGCAGGTGACGAGATAGTGCATGACGCCTACCGCACCGCGACGATGAAGAAGCGGGGGAAGTTGAGGATCACCTTGCCGTCGTAACGCGGCCGGTAGACCCCGGCGATGCGCTTTTCATAGGCTGCGAGATAGGCCTCGCGCGCGTCGTCCGCGAGCGGCGTCGTATAGGGCCGCAACGCCGTGCTCCTGAACCACTCGACGATGGCGGCGGCGTTGTCGAGCACGTGCGCATAGACCGTGTGCCACATGTCGAGCGCCTGGCAGTGCGGACGCAGCAGATCGTAATAGGCTTCCGGATCGAGCGGATTGCCGCGGTCCAGCCCTTCGGTTTCGGCTGACAGCCAGCCGCCCTCGCGCGCGACCTCCTTCATCAGCGTATGCGTCGGCTCGGTCTTGTTGTCGGGCATCTGCACCGCCAGCACGCCGCCCGGCTGCAGCGCCGCGAGCAGCCGCTTCAGCACCGCCGGATGGTCCGGCACCCACTGGAAAGTGGCGTTGGCGAACAGCAGGTCGGTTCCCGCGTCCGGCTGCCAGGTGGCGACGTCGGCCTGCACGAAGTCCAGCGCCGGCAGGCGCTCGCGCGCCTTGGCCAGCATGTCGGGCGAGGAGTCGAGCCCGATCACCTGCGCATCCGGGAAACGCGCGACCAGCAGTCCGGTCGAATTGCCCGGGCCGCAGCCGAGATCGACCACCTTGCGCGCGCGCGCGAGCGGCACCTGCACCAGCAGGTCGCGCGGCGGCCGCGTGCGGTCGCTCTCGAACTTGAGGTAGAGGCGGGAGTCCCAGTCGGCCATCGGCGTGCTAGCGGCTGAACTTCTTGTACTTCAGCCGGTGCGGGATGACCGAGTCGGTGCCCAGCCGCCGCATCTTGTCCTTCTCGTAGTCCTCGAAATTGCCCTCGAACCACTCGACATGGCTGTCGTCCTCGAACGACAGGATGTGGGTGGCGATACGGTCGAGGAACCAGCGGTCGTGGCTGATGATGACGGCGCAGCCGGCGAAATCCTCCAGCGCTTCCTCCAGCGCGCGCAGCGTGTCGACGTCGAGGTCGTTGGTCGGCTCGTCGAGCAGCAGCAGGTTG
>CAZUDR010000451.1:0-3163 GCA_964618715.1 uncultured Undibacter sp.
CTATGCCTTCGCCGCCGAGCGGTACGGCGTGCAGCCGGACATGATCACCTTCGCCAAGGGCATCACCTCGGGCAGCGTGCCGATGGGCGGCGTGATTGTGCGCAAGGGCATCTATGACGCCTTCATGCGCGGCCCGGAGCACGTCATCGAGCTGTTCCACGGCTACACCTATTCGGCGCATCCGCTGGCCTGCGCGGCGGGGCTGGCCACCCTCGATCTCTACCGGGACGAGGATCTGTTCGAACGCGCGCGCAAGCTGGAGAAGCCGTGGGCGGATGCCGCCATGGGCCTGAAGGGCCTGCCCAACGTGCTCGACATCCGCACGGTGGGCCTGACCGTCGGCATCGATCTGGCCAGCCTGCCGGACGGCGTCGGCAAGCGCGGCTACAAGGCGCTCGATGCCGGGTTCTTCGAGTACGACGTGACGCTCCGCGCCGTCGGCGACACGCTCGCCCTCAGCCCGCCGTTGATCGTCAGCGAGGCGCAGATCGGCGAGATCTTCGACAAGCTCGGCAAGATCATCAGGGCCGTCGCCTGACTGTCATCGTTGTCATCCCGCCGTCACGTCGCCGGTGCCGCGCGGTGCGCAGGGGCGACGTTTCCGGCGCGGCGTATGACACAGATGCAACACCGGCAAATTCCCGCATGCACGCGGGCGGCGAAGGTTGCATGCGATTCTCGAATCAGGACTAATCGTCCGAATCACGACAGTCTGGCCGTAGCGTGTACCCCAACAAGAAATTGCGAGGGCAATCATGGTGATTCAAGGGACCACACGTGGGCGGTCCGCCCATGTGATCGTCATCGGAAACGAGAAAGGCGGCTCGGGAAAGTCCACCGTCGCAATGAACATCGCGGTCGCGCTCATGAAGTCGGGCCGCCGCGTTGCCACCATCGACCTCGATGCGAGGCAAAAGAGCTTCACCAACTACATCGAGAACAGACGCGCCTGGGCCCGGCATGTCGGGCGCGACCTCGGGATTCCCAATCACATCTGCTTCGGCGAAATGGTCAATTTTCCGGGCGCGGATGAGCGGGCCACCGGCAGCAAGGCTTTCCGCGATACCGTCGCGGAGCTCGCCGAGACCAACGACTTTATCGTGATCGATACGCCCGGGCATGACGGATACCTGACGCGGCTTGCCCATTCGATGGCCGACACGCTGATCACGCCGCTGAACGACAGCTTTGTCGACTTCGAGGTGCTCGGCACGGTCGACCCCGAAACGTTCGCCGTGACGGGCACCAGCCACTACGCCCAGATGGTGGAGGAGGCCCGCAGCCAGCGCCGGCTGCTCGACCAGGTGAACCCCGACTGGATCGTCGTGCGAAACCGCCTTGCGCATCTCGGCGCACGCAACAAGCGCCTCGTTGCCGAGGGGCTGGACGAGCTTGCCGGGCGGCTCAACTTCCGCTGCGCCGAGGGCCTGGCCGAGCGGGTGATCTTCCGGGAGTTCTATCCGCGCGGACTGACGGCGATGGACGACCTCGACGCGTCCACGCTCGGCACGCGGCCGACCATGTCGCACATGACGGCGCGCATGGAGATCGAGAACCTGCTGGCGGCGATGGGGCTCGCCGGTTCCGGCGAGGGTCTCGATCAGCGGAGCCGCGACGCGGCCTGACGGTCCGTTCCGCGAATGCCTGTTGCCGGGGTCCGACGCAGCGTGGTGCTGCGTCGGACCCCGCCGTTTCAGGTGCCCGCGTGCGGCGCGAGCCCGGTGTCGACGAAGAGCGCCAGCCAGACGGTCGGCTCATCGGGCGCGGTCCAGGCGACGCGATGCCGGCAACGGGCCGGCAGGAACAGGCTGTCGCCGGGTCCCAGTTCGCGGTCGCCTGTTTCGCCTTCAACGGTGAGCCGGGCACGGCCGCTGACGACCATTACCCACTCCGCCTCCGTCTGGTCGTACCAGAAGCCGGCCGGGGACGCGTGGCCATGCGAAACGATCCGCTCGAGACGGACGCCGTTGCCCTTGACGAGCGTGTCGACCGTCTCGTCCGCGCGGTCGCCTGCGCCGGCCGGCAGGATATTCGACACGGGCGGCGTTGCGGGCGGGTTTTGGGCCATGGCGGAAACCGGTTCACCGTTGTGACCTGAGGATCGTCCGGCCGGCAACGGGACGGTTGCCGCGCCCGGCCATCGGCGGGGCTTGCGGAACCGCTGCAATGTCCCGCTCAGAAGCAGCCAATTCGCCTTACCATAGCAGCAGATGGCGGTTGCACAGACCGATGTGGTCATGAACATTGTGGATTGGCTGCGCGAATCGCGGCTTTTTCAACGATGATGCGGGTCTGCCCAGGGCCGCCCGGGATCCAGCGGATGCTTCGTATCGGCGCCATTTTCATCGCGATCTGCATGGTGCTCATCGGCGGCTCGGTCGGTGCCGTGCTCTATCTCGGCTTCGGCTTCGATGTGCAGGGCGCGGCAATGGTGGCGCTGGCGGCGCTCGTGGTCATGGTCCTCTTCCAGACCATCAACAACCGGGCGCGCGACCGCAGTGAAACCGGGGACCGGATCGCCGATCTCTCGCGCGGCACCGCCGATCTCGCCCGCCAGGTGGCGGAGGTCTCGCGGCGCATCAATAGCCTCGAGGGCAGCGTCACCTCGACGGTGAATCGGGCGCGCGGCATGGTCGACCCGCTCGCCGCCGAGCTTGGCGAACTTGGCGGTCTGGTGCGCCAGCTAGCGGAAACGGTGGCTGCCCACGATGCCATGTTGCAAAAGAAGGGGCCCACGCCGGTGCAGCCCGTCGCGATTTCGACGGAACCCGTAGAGCCCATGGAGCCTGTGGAACCCGCGCCGGCCGGCCCGATCGGTTTCAGCGCAAGCGATTCAGCCAAGGGAGCGCGCCTGTTCCGCGGCCTCACCCGCGAGGACATCGGCGAGCTCGTCGCCAAGGCCATCGAGGACAACCGCATCGATCTCTATCTGCAGCCGATCGTCACCTTGCCGCAGCGCAAGGTGCGCCATTACGAGGCGCTGTCGCGCCTGCGCAGCGAGGAGGGCGAGATCATCCCCGCTGGCGATTTCATCGAATACGCCGAAAGCGCCGGACTGATTCCCAGGCTCGACAATCTGCTGCTGTTCCGGTGCGTGCAGGTCACCCGCCGGCTGCAGCTGAAGAACCGCGACGTCGGCCTGTTCTGCAATATCAGCGCGTTG
>CAZUDR010000452.1:0-3161 GCA_964618715.1 uncultured Undibacter sp.
GGATGCGCACGGCCTGTTCGATCGGGGACACTAAGATCTATCCGTCGCAGATCTGACCGGTCTTGGCAGCGGTCGTGACAGCATCGACGACCTGTTCGAGCTGTTCGGTGGCGACGGCGATCTCGATGCGGACCTTGGGCAGAAAATTGATGGCGTATTCGGCACCGCGATAGATTTCCATGTGACCCTTCTGCCGGCCGTAGCCTTTGACCTCGGACACGGTCATGCCGTGAATGCCGATGCGCGTGAGGGCGTCGCGCACCTCGTCGAGCTTGAATGGTTTGATGACGGCAATGACGAGTTTCATGATGTTCTGTCCCGGCGGCTTCGTGGGGTTTCAGTCACCTACGCAAAGCCCGCCCCGGCCAAGGCCGGCACGGGCAGGTTTTGCACAGGCTAAAGACAGCGAGCCCAAAAATTAAGCGGCATTGTTGCCGAGCCCACAGGCAGTCGCTGCAATCAGGCGCAATTTAGGTCAGCAAAACTGTCTTATTGGCGCCCGCCTGCATCGGCGAGGTCCAGATCGGCGATCACGCCCGGCAGCACCTGCCGCACCTGCCGCCTGGTCATGCCCGGCGCGATGCGCCGGTCATAGAGAAGGGTGAGCAGGGCCTGGTCGTAGACGGTGAGGTAGCCCACCATGCGGTTCTGGTTGAGCGTGGTCCAGGGATTGCGCTGGTCGTGGTTGGACAGACCAAGGGCGTGCAGCAGTTCGTGATAGGCACAGTCGAGAAAGATGTCGTCGCCCTGGTCGACGATGATGAAGGACACCGCCCGTACGATGTCGCCTTTGGCGTCGGATTTCACGCTGGTCATGCACTGAGGGTCCGTCCGCGCGACGAAATCGTTCGCAATCCTTGCTCCGAAGGTGGCGGTCAGTTCGGCCTTGAAATTCCGCTCGTCGATCAGTCGCACCTCGATGTCGGCGGGCGCGGTGCCGTCGGTGATGCCCAGACGCAAGGCAGGAACGTTGCGCGCGTATTCATCGATCACGCGCGCCATTTCCGCGCTGCGGTTGACGCTGCCGGTCGACGTGATGCGGGCCCGGATCGGGTGATCGAAGCGGCGGATTCCGCGCGGACGCGCACCAATGCGCAGATCCGAACCGAAGGCGAGCGCGAGAAAACCGCGTGTCAGCTCCGCGGCGGAGAAACGGGTGTATTGGGCAGGTGCGCCCTTGAACGATTCCGCCGGCGGGCCCTTCCTGCCGGAGGCGGCGACGGACACCGCCACCATCAGGGTCAGCAACAGGAGCGCCGCAGTTGCTCGCTTCATCATCATCACACGGTCATCATCATCCGACGCGCATCTCCCTTGCGATAGCCGGGCATGACGCAAACCGGCGGGGCGCACTCATGCGCTAGTCCCGCCGATGGCGCACCAGGCCTTCCTGGGCGACGGAAGCGACCAGCGTGCCGTCACGTTTGAATATAAGACCGCGCGCCAGCCCACGCGACCCGTGCAAATTTGGCGAATCCTGCGCGTAGAGCAGCCAGTCATCGGCGCGGAACGGGCGGTGCAGCCACAGGGCGTGGTCGAGGCTCGCGGCCATGAATTCCTTCTCGAACAGCGTGCGGCCGTGTCGCACCAGCGCGGTGTCGAGCAGCATCATGTCGGAAGCGTAGGCGAGCACGCATTGATGAATGGCCGGATCGTCCGGCAGCTTGCCGGTGGTGCGGATCCAGCAGTTGAAGTTGCCATCGGGATACTTCTTGCCGAGGTAGCGGTCGAACTCGACGGGGCGCAGTTCGATCGGACGCTCACGCTCGTAGTAGCGGCGCACCGGATCTGGCATGGTGGGCAGGAGCTTTTCGCGCATGGCGGAGTCGCTCGGCACGCTTTCAGGCGGTGGCACATCCGGCATCGGTGCCTGATGGTCGAGGCCCGGCTCGTCGGCGTGGAAGGAGACCAGCATGGAGAATATCGGATGACCGTGCTGACGCGCAGTAACGCGGCGTGTGGTGAAGCTCTTGCCGTCACGGATACGGTCGACGTCGTAGATGATCGGCACCTTGGGATCGCCGGGCAGCAGGAAGTACGCGTGCATGGAATGTGGCGGCCTGCTCGCATCCACCGTGCGCACGGCGGCAACCAGCGCCTGACCGATGACCTGACCGCCGAACACGCGCTGCCAGCCCACTTGCGGGCTCAGGCCACGAAACAGATTCACGTCAAGCGGTTCGAGATCGAGAATCTTCAGCAGATCCTGGACGGCAGAGGACATGTCGGTCTGGGTTCCGGTGGCGGGTGGCGCCAGTGACGCCGGGGCGCGGTCTCAAGTCAAGGCGCGGCCAGGCAGCAGAATCGAAGCGTCAAGCAAAACGGGCGGCAGTTTTCCTGCCGCCCGTAATACGGTGCGCCGGCGAGACCGCCGGCGACGCCACCGTCAGATCATGAAGTAGACGACTGCAAGCACGACAATGGCCACACCAACCCACAACAGGATCTGGTTGGTGCTTTGCGATTTCGATTCGGTAGTCATGGGCGTTAGCCCCTCCTTGGCGGGGATCGTGGATTGATCCCTGCACCCCCTAACAGATTCGACTTTAGTCTAATACGGTGGCGGAATCTTGACCTGGTTCAAGTCTGTCCCCAGGTGCCGCAAGTGTTTGAATGAACTATGCTACTGGCTGGAAACGGCGGAGACAGCGGCCCGGGGTCGCAATGACGGCAGCCGAAAAAGAACGACGCGACGTGGTCATCGGCGGGGGCGGATTCGCCGGCCTGGCGCTGGCCATCGCGCTGCGCGAGGCGCTGGGCGGCACCTTCACGGTGACGGTGGCGGACCCTGCCCTTCGCCATGGGCGCTCGCGGGATCCGCGCGCGACGGCGATCGCCGCCGCGGCGCGCCGGCTGTTCGAGGCGATCGGTGTGTGGTCGGCCGTCGAGGATCAGGCGCAGCCGATCCTCGACATGGTGGTCACCGATTCCAAACTCGAGGACACGGTGCGGCCCGCCTTCCTCACCTTCGGCGGCGAGGTGGAGGAAGGCGAACCGTTCGCCCACATGATCGAGAACCGCTATCTGGTCGACGCCCTGGTCGACAAGGCAGAAGCGGTCGGCGTCGACTTGCGCGCGACCGCGGTCACCGCCTTCGGCCATGCACGCAGCACCGTCGACGTCGCGTTCGCCGGCGGTGAAAACATCAGCGCACGGCTGCT
>CAZUDR010000453.1:0-3160 GCA_964618715.1 uncultured Undibacter sp.
AGGTCGAACTCAATTGCCGGGCGCCCATCGTGGACATCTCCGCCGACGGGCTGGAATACACGTTCCATCTCAGGCCGGACGTGCGGTTCCAGACCACCGCCGGCTTCACGCCGACGCGCGATTTCAACGCCGACGACGTCGTCTTTTCCTTCGAGCGGCAGTGGAAGGAAGACCACCCCTATTACGACTACGCCGGCGGCGACTGGCCGGTCTTCTCGGGCATGTCGATGCCTGACCTGCTCAGGGACGTGCGGAAAGAGGACGACGATGTCCACCTGCGACCGCCCGCGGAAGGCTTCGACTGCGGCGCCGCCGGTATCGCCCGATGTGGCGACCACCACGGTGGTGCGTTCGCCGCGCTTCTCGAGCGCGTGATCCATCAACCGCGCGACCAGCTGCATGGCCAGGTCCTTGAAGGCGAGCGTGGGACCATGGAAGAGCTCGAGCGCGAACAGGTTGGGACGGAGCTGGACGAGCGGTGCTACCGCCGGATGGCGAAACGTTCCGTAGGCTTCCTGCGCCATGCGGGCGAGATCCGCCTCGGCGATGGCGCCGCCGGCAAAGGGGCGGATCACCTCGACGGCGACCTCGGCATAGGGGCGGCCGGCGAAGCCGGCCACCGTACCGGTATCCACGGTTGGCCACGACTCGGGGACATAGAGGCCACCGTCGCGGGCGAGACCCGCGAGCATGACCTCGACGAAACCGAGCGCCGGAGCCTCGCCGCGTGTTGAGACGTAACGCATTGATTTACTTATACTTTGTCGGAAAATCCGGACGATTTCAGGGCACAGTAGCCGCCGCCGGGAGCTTCCACAAGGAAGCCCGGATCGGCCGGAAAGACGGCCCGTTCAAGCGTTCGCGGGAGCGCGCCTGCGGCGCGACGCCGGGTGCGGTCAGGTGACCAGGCTGCCGCCGTCGATGTAGACGATCGCACCGCTGGCGAAGCCGTTGCCCATGAAGGCGAGGATCTGGCGCCCGATGTCCTCGCCGAGGCCGACGCGGCCGACCGGCAGCGCGGCCGCGACGTTGGCCAGCAGTTCCTTGCGCGCGGCTTCCGGCATGGCAGCGCGGATCGGGGTGTCGATGATCCCCGGCGAGACACAGTTCACGCGCACCGGCTTGAGCTCCAGTGCGAGTGCGCGCGTCAGCGACTCCAGTGCACCGTTGGCAGCGCTGACGATCGCCGAGTTCGGTCGCGGGCGCACGCTGAGGAATCCGGACACCAGCGTCAGCGAACCACCCGGACGGATTTCCGCTGCGCGGGCGACCCGCCATGCGCCCCAGAACTTGCCTTCCATCGTCGAACGCACCTCATCCATCGACACGGTCCTGAACGGGCCGGTGCGCAGTTGCGCCGCGGTGACCACCACGTGATCAACCGGACCGCAGGCGCGGAACAGCTGGGCGATGCTGCCGTCATCGGTGACATCGGCGGGAATCCCCTTCACGCCAAGCCGTTCAGCCGTCGCCTGCAATCGCTCGGCATTGCGCGAAGCGATGACGACGTCGGCGCCGTCCGCCCTGGCCATCTCGGCGGTGGCAAGACCAATGCCGGAAGAACCTCCGACGACAACGACTTTCTGACCTGCAAGCATGCTGTTCTCCTCAAACGATTTCGCTCCGGCGAGATGGCGGTGCACTAAATCACGCCGCATCCGCTCTCACAAACCTTCCCGGATTTCATATGGAGAAACGCGGCGCGCCTGCCTTGCCCGTCAGCGCTGGCGCAAGCGGCGCACGAGCCAGGTCCCGTAGACGCCGGCAAGGCCGAGCGCGAGCGCAAACCATGTGAGGGCGTATTGCAGATGGGCGTTGCGAAGGTGCACGTCGAGCTTGCCGGGTTTTGGCCAGCCACCGGGCGGGACCGGCGATTCCTGATCGACGTAGAACGGCGCCACGTTCTGCCAGCCCCTGGCGTCAGCCATGCCCCGGGGATCGCGGGTGAACCAGATTCCGTTTGCCACATCGTCCGTGGCGGAGAACAGGCCGCGCTGCTCCGGCCAGCGCAGTGCACCGACAATGTCGACGTTGCCGGTTGGGAATCCCTGCCGCCGCGCCGACGGGTCCTTTTTGTCGGGCGGCACGAAGCCGCGGTTGACAAGAACGATACTGCCGCCGGCAAGCCGCGCCGGCGCGAAGACCCAGTAGCCCGGGCCCTTCACGTCGGGCCGCAGGGCGGAGCCGGCGCTATAGACCAGCGCTTCCTGACCCGGGAGAAACTCGGCGGGAAAGGCGACGCGGCGGTACTCGTTCTGCGCAGCAGTGAGATTCGGCCAGGTCTCACGCGGGGGCAGGACCTCCGGCGGTTGTGACAATCGCACATCCAGTGTGGCGATCAGGTTTTCCTTCCAGGCCTTGCGGTCGAGCTGCCAGATGCCAAGACCAGCGAGAATGGCGATGCCGCCGACGGCGAACACGGTCGCCCCCACTACCCCGCCGCGCCATCCGCTCAAGCGTCGTTCCGGAACTCGAGCCGGCCTTCCTCCGCCTTGTGATGATACTGCAGCGCGATCAGCAGACCCTTGATCGACCGCAGCGGAAGCAGCGTGACGACGAGAATGAGCGGGATCCACAACAACGCGTGCACCCAGTACGGCGGCTGGAACGTGAATTCGACAATCAGCGCGGCGAACACCACGATGAAGCCGCCGATCAGGATGACGAAGACAGCGGGCCCGTCGCCGGCGTCGGCAAAGCTGTAATCGAGCCCGCAATGCTCGCAGCGCGGACGCAAGCCGAGAAAACCCTGGAACAATCTCCCCTCGCCGCAGCGCGGGCAACGGCCGGCCAGCCCTCTGGCAATTGGCAATCCGGGCCGGGCTTGTACGGACATGGTGGAATCCCTTTCCGGGGTCTCCCGTATCTAGGCTTTCGTCCCCGAACAGAAAGGGGCGACTGCCGCCGCCCCTCCCTTCAACGCGTCAAGCTCCGGAATCCGGGCGCGGTCGCTAGTGGATGCCGCTCAGTTCGGTGCCGGTCGGGCCGGCGCCCCAGACGTAGATGCAGGCGAACAGGAACAGCCACACCACGTCGACGAAATGCCAGTACCAGGCGGCGGCCTCGAAGCCGAAGTGAAGCTTGGGCGTGAAGGCGCCGCGGATCGCCCGGACCAGACACACCGTCAAGAAGATGGTGCCGACGATGACATGGAAGCCGT
>CAZUDR010000454.1:0-3135 GCA_964618715.1 uncultured Undibacter sp.
ATCGGTATTGCCGCCGGCATCGCCTGTTTCTGGGCGGCAACCAGCCTGAAGAAGATGATCGGCTACGACGACTCCCTCGACGTCTGGGGCGTGCATGGCATCGGCGGCATCGTCGGCGCCATCCTCACCGGCGTATTTGCCCGCGAGGCGATCGGCGGCACCGCCGGTCTGATCGAGGGCAACGCGGGGCAGGTCGGCCTGCAGCTCTATGGTGTCGCGGCCACACTCATCTACTGCTCCATCGCCACCTTCATCATTCTCAAGGTGGTGGATCTGATCATCGGCCTGCGGGTCAGCGAGGAAGTCGAGCGCGACGGCCTCGACCTGGCGCTGCATGGCGAGGTGGTACAGCACTGAGCTGACCGCCTGACGAGCTAGCGGTAGGGGCGGAAACCCGGCACTGTCCCTTCCGTCGGCCCCGGTCCAGCAATGGGCCGGGGCCTCTCTTTTTGAATTACCCGTTATTCCGATGTGCCCCGGCCCCGATTGGTTAACGGGGTCTTAACCTCGCCCTCACTAATGTGACCGGACCAATTGCGGGCCTGCGACCCGCGACCGTGCCGACATGTCAACAATGACCGCCCAGCGCGAGCCTTCCTTACCCAAGCCCAAGGCGGTCGAATCCCGCTCTCCCTTCGTGCGTCTGACCGAGCTGATCGCCGGCATCGAACCGGGCAAGCCGGCCATCAACCTGTCGGTCGGCGAGCCACAGCATGCAGTGCCGTCATTTGTCGGGCCGGTCCTCGCCGCGCACCTTGCCGACTTTGGCCGCTATCCGGCCAACAAGGGCATCGAGCCGTTCCGCCGGGCGGTCGCCGACTGGCTTGGCCGCCGCTACGACCTGCCGCGCCCGGTCGATGCCGACAATGAAGTGCTTGTCCTCAACGGGACCCGCGAAGGTCTTTTTCTCGCAGCCATCGCCGCCGTGCGATGGGTCGCGCCACGGACCGGCAAACCGGCAATGCTGATCCCCAATCCGTTCTACGCCGCCTATGCCGCCGGCGCGCTCGCCGCCGATTGCGAGCCGGTTTATCTGCCGGCAACGCGCGAGAGCGGATTCCTGCCCGATCTCGCAACCCTCGATGAGGCGCTGCTCGCGCGAACGGTCGCGTTCTACATCGCCTCGCCGTCGAACCCGCAAGGCGCGGTTGCCGATCGTGCCTATCTCGACAGGCTCGTCGCACTCGCCCGCCGGTTCGGCTTCCTCGTCTTCGCCGACGAGTGTTACTGCGAGATCTACACCGAACATGTGCCGTCGGGCATGCTGGAGGTCTCGGCGCCCGACTTTGCCAACACGGTGGTCTTTCATTCGCTGTCCAAGCGCTCGAACCTGCCGGGCCTGCGAATCGGTTTTGCTGCCGGCGACAGAAATTTCCTCGGCCCGTTCCTCGAACTGCGCAATGTTGCCGCGCCGCAGGTGCCGGCACCGGCGCAATACGTCGCCATAGCCGCCTACGGCGACGAGGCACACGTGGAGGAAAACCGCAGGCTGTATGCCGAGAAGTTCGACCTCGCCGACCGGATCATCGGCGGCCGCTACGGCTATGAGCGACCGGCCGGCGGATTCTTCCTCTGGCTCGACGTCTCCGCGCAGGGCGGCAGCGAGGCGGTGGCAGAGCGGCTCTGGCGCGAGGCCGGCGTCCGTGTCGTGCCGGGTCGCTATCTCGCCCGCGAGCAGACCGACGGCTCGAACCCCGGCGCGGACTACATCCGCGTCGCCATGGTGCAGGACAAGTCCGCGACGGCGGAGGCACTGCAGCGCATCGTCAGTGTGTTGGGATAGGGAACAGGCAGTATGGCGGCAACCGATCGCAGCCTCGACGCGCTGGCCTTCGTCACCGACCATTTCCGCGACATCCTGCGGCGCCGGTTGAGCGAGCTTGCCGGTCTTGCGCTGCTGACGGTGGCATTGCTCGGCGCCATCGCGCTGGCAACGTGGTCGGTGCAGGATCCCTCGCTCAGCCACGCGACCCAGAAGCCGATTCAGAACCTGCTCGGCCTGCCCGGCGCCATCTTTTCGGATCTCGCCATGCAACTGCTCGGGCTGGCGGCCGTGCTGCTGCTGGCGCCCGAGGCACTGCTCGGCTGGCGGCTGCTGTCGCACCGGCCGCTGGGCCAGAAGTGGCGCAGCCTGATGTGGATCGCCGCAACAATGTCCGCCGCCGGCTTCGCGGCGACGCTGCCGCGCTTTGGCGCCTGGCCGCTGCCGACCGGCCTGGGCGGCGTCTGCGGTGACGCGCTGCTGCATGCCCCGGGACTGATCGCGCCGCTGTCGGGCCTGTCCCTGTTCGTCATCTCCGTCGCTTTCGGCATGGCCACCCTGGCGTCGCTGACCGTTGCCGCCGGGCTGCGCTGGCCGCAACTTCGCAAACACCCGAGCACCGGCACCACGGACGCGGAGGACTATGACGACGAAGACGAGGAAGAGGAAGCCGAGGATCGCGCGTCCGCCTGGCTCGGTTTCATCGTCCACGCGCTGCTGAGCTGGAAGGCGCGTCTCGTCCGTCTCTTTCGCCCGGCGCCCCGGACACCGTTGCGCGCGCCCGGCGGCCGGATCGAGCCGCGCTTCGACAGGCTGGGCCGTGTCTCCGCACCCGGCATGGCGCCCGCGCTCGACGACGACGACTACGATGAAGACGAGGACGACGAGGCACCGCGGCCGGCAACGCGCCGCCGCGCCGCCGCGCGCGTTCCGCCGCGCCGCGCCGGCAACGGCTTCATGCTGCCCTCGCTCAACCTGCTCGTGGCGGCGCGTGCCTCCGACCGCTCCACCGTGTCAAAGGACCAGATCGACACCAATGCAGCAGCGCTGGAAACCGTATTGCAGGACTTCGGGGTACGCGGCGAGATCATCAATGCCCGCCCCGGCCCTGTGGTGACGCTGTACGAGCTGGAGCCGGCGCCCGGCATCAAGTCGTCGCGCGTCATCGGCCTCGCAGACGACATCGCCCGCTCGATGAGCGCGGTATCGGCCCGCGTCGCCGTCGTTCCCGGCCGCAACGCCATCGGCATCGAACTGCCCAATCCCACCCGCGAGAAAGTGGTGCTGCGCGAACTGCTGTCCGGCAAGGACTACAACGAGCACGCCGCCAAGCTGCCGCTCTGTCTCGGCAAGACCATCGGCGGTGAGAGCGT
>CAZUDR010000455.1:0-1239 GCA_964618715.1 uncultured Undibacter sp.
CCGGACCCTGCGCTGCGCCCACGACGGCAGCGCGCCGACCATGACCGGCCCCTCCGAGGAGGACGCATTTTCCGACGCCCTCTACCGCGTGACCGGCGGGCAGACCAACGAGGCGCTGGCCAAGATCACCATTACGCGCTCGACCGAACTGCTCGGCTGGATGGGCGGGCAGGGGGTGCGCTTCCAGCCGCCGCTCGGCGGCACGCTCAGCCTCGGCAAGACCAACGCCTTCTTTCTCGGCGGCGGCCGCGGCGCGCTCAACGCGCTCTACCGCCAGGCCGAGGCGCTCGGCGTCACCGCCGTCTATGCCGCGCCGGTGATCGGGCTTCACATCGAGGACGGCTTCTTTGTCTCCGCCGCCGTCAAGCACGAGGGCCGCGTGCACGCGGTGCGCGGCAAGGCGCTGGTCGCCGCCTGCGGCGGCTTCGAGTCCAACATCGAGTGGCTGAAGGAATACTGGGGCGCCGCCGCCGACAATTTCCTCATCCGCGGCACGCCCTACAATCGCGGCGAGGTGCTGCGCATGCTGCTCGACGCCGGCATCGCGCCGGTCGGCGACCCGACGCAGTGCCACGCGGTGGCAATCGACGCCCGCGCGCCCAGATTCGACGGCGGCATTGCCACGCGGCTCGACAGCGTGGTGTTCGGCATCGTGGTCAACGCCGAGGGCAAGCGCTTCTATGACGAGGGCGAGGACACCTGGCCCAAGCGCTACGCCATCTGGGGACGGCTGATCGCGCAGCAGCCCGGGCAGATCGCCTATTCGATCATCGATGCGCGCTCGATCCGGCTGTTCATGCCGTCGATCTTTCCCGCCGTCGTGGCGCCGACCGTCGGCGAACTGACGTCGCAGCTCGGCCTCGACCCGGCCGCGGTGGAGGCAACGGTCAATGAATTCAACGCGGCGGTGCAGCCGGGAACGTTCGATCACACCGTGCTCGACGACTGCCGCACCGAGGGCCTCGACATCCCCAAGAGCCACTGGGCGCGCACCATCTCGGAGCCGCCGTTCTACGGCTATCCGCTGCGCCCCGGCATCACCTTCACCTATCTCGGCGTGCGGGTGAACGAAGAGGCGCGCATGCTGCTGAAGGATGGCCGGCCCACCGGCAACATGTATGCCGCCGGCGAGATCATGGCCGGCAACGTGCTGGGCAAGGGCTATCTCGCCGGCATCGGCATGACCATCGGCGCCGTATTCGGGCGCATCGCGGGCGAGGGGGCGGCGGTCCATGCCCG
>CAZUDR010000455.1:1339-3123 GCA_964618715.1 uncultured Undibacter sp.
CCGTAACTGATGCGCAGCGCGAAGCCGGCCGGCTGATGACCATCTGCAATGCCTGCCGCTATTGCGAGGGGCTGTGCGCCGTGTTCCCGGCCATGGAGATGCGGCGCACCTTTGGCGCCGGCGACCTCAACTACCTCGCCAACCTGTGCCACCAGTGCGGCGCCTGCCTGCCCGACTGCCAGTACGCGCCGCCGCACCAGTTCGACGTCAACGTGCCGGCGGCGCTGGCGCGGCTGCGCAACGAGACCTACGCCGCCTACGCATGGCCGGGCTTCCTGTCAGGCGTGTTCGCCCGCAACGGGCTGGTGGTGACACTTGTTGCGGCGGCAAGTCTCGCCGCCTTCGTCGCCGGCTTCGTCGCCATGCAGGATCCGGCGGTGCTGTTCGGCCGCCATGCCGGCAATTTCTACGCGCTGATGCCGCACCGGACCATGATCGCAATTTTCGGCGCGGTGTCGCTCTACGCGCTGCTCGCCTTTTTCATCTCGATGTGGTGCTTCTGGCGCGACGTCAGCACCGTCGAGGGCAAGCGGGCGCCGCGCGCCGGGATCATCGCCTTTGCCACCGCCGTGCGCGACGCCGGCACGTTGCGCTATCTCGACGGCGGGGGCGGCGGCTGCACCAGCGAGACCGACGTGCCGTCGCCGTGGCGGCGCACCTGGCACCATTTCACCTTCTACGGCTTCCTGCTCTGCTTCGCCGCCACCTGCGTGGCGACCGTCTGGCACTATGCCTTCGGCTGGCCGGCGCCGTATCCGATCCTCAGCCTGCCGGTGCTGCTCGGCATCGCCGGCGGCATCGGATTGCTGATCGGCCCGGTGGGCCTGCTCGTCCTGTCAGGCCGGCGCGATCCGCTGCTCACCGACCGGACACGCCGCGGCATGGATACGGCCTTCCTCGTCATGCTGTTTTTTACCAGCCTGACCGGTTTCGCGCTGATGATCCTGCGCGACACGGCTGCGATGGGAATGCTGCTCGCCGTGCATCTCGGCGTCGTGTTCGGCCTGTTCCTCAGCCTGCCCTACGGCAAGTTCGTGCACGCGCTCTACCGGTTCCTCGCGCTGGTGAAATACGCGGGCGAGCGCAGGCACGCGACGTTCGTGGACTAGGCCGCGGACCCGCACATGCCCCGTGTCCGCCCGGGGCCGCTCACCGACGTCAATTTTTCGGGAACAACAACGTGATGTTGAATCGCGCGCCCCAGTCCGGCCCACCCGACGGCCGTACCGCGTAGAACCGCGGCCCGATCTGGAAGCTCACCCGCTGGCCACCAATATTGTAGACGTGCGACACCATCAGATTGATCGGAACCGTCCACTGTTCGGTGATCCAGTTATATGTGGTCTCGGTGTTGACCGTGATGCCGGTCGAGTCCGGAAATGTGTAGCTCAGGAACGGTTGCAGGAAGGTCGAGTTGACGTCCGGGACATCACTTTTCCCGGCATAGGACCAGATGTGGTTGACCAGCGCGCCATAGGTCCAGCCGCCGTCCTGTTTCAGGATCACCGCCGTCGGGCCCGCGCCCCATTTGTCCGAGCCGAACACATTGTTTCCGGTCGGCCAGAGAAAGACGGGGCCGATGCCCCAGGTCACGCCGTTCACGGGCTGACTGGGTGAAAAGAAGAAGCTCTGCGTCGTGTCGCCAAGGCCGGTGCTTGAGGGGATGGTCGCCGCGGGCGATCCCATCGAGATAACCGGCACGATGGTGCGCACGATCAGGTTCCAGTCCGTGTTCAGCGTGACCGGAATCACCGGCTGGATGTTGAGCAGATAGCGGGATGCAT
>CAZUDR010000456.1:0-3119 GCA_964618715.1 uncultured Undibacter sp.
AGCGGCCGATGGTGGTCGGCGGCAAGATCGAGGCGCGGCCGATGATGTATCTGGCACTCTCCTACGACCATCGCATAGTCGACGGCCGCGAGGCGGTCACCTTCCTGGTGCGCGTGAAGGAAAGCCTGGAAGACCCGGCGCGGCTGGTGCTGGACCTCTGATCCGCCTCATCCTGAGGAGCCCGCCGAAGGCGGGCGTCTCGAAGGATGGGGCGGCCTCATGGTTCGAGACGGCGCTTCGCGCCTCCTCACCATGAGGCCGATGAAGCTGCCGTAGATGGTAATAAACGCTGCCACGTTACGTCCGCACCGGCACCCGCTCGTTCGTCGATGCGCGCCTGCCGCGTCAGCCCGCCTTCATCATCTTCTTCTTCGGCTTGGCGCCCACGCGGCTGATGCTCCTGATTGCCAGCGGGGCGCGGCCGGATTTCTGCGCGATCTCGCGGTCCTGTTCGATGATGAAGCCGCGCGCGGGTTCATCCTTCTCCAGCCCGCCGAGCAGGTCGGCCGGCACGCGCCGGTTGGAGCGCTGCGAGCCGTCCTCGTAGACCACGTCGAAGAACACGAATTCATTCTTGGGATTGGAGCCCGGCTTCTTCGCCATCGCCGCCGCCTTTCCGAAAAGCAAAACCCCGCGCCGGTGCGGGGTTGTTCGCCGCCGCCTATACAGGAGCGGGCGGGGGCTTGGCAAATATTGCTAGCGCGCCCGCAGACGCGCCTCCGCCGGCTCGCGGCGGCCGCGTCCGCTGCTGCCGCCGCTGCGCCGCTGCTCGCGGGCGCCAAGCCCCATGATCGCCGAGCCCATGGCGACGCTGCCGAAGGTCACCACCAGCCCGAACAGCAGCAGTCCGAGCGCAGCACCCGGCGCTTCATCGGCGAGAATCAGGTTGCGCAGGTTGCCGGGATTGAGTGCAAGCAGGCCGCCCAGCATCAGCAGCGCCGCCACCACCCCGCCGGCGAGATTGACGGCGAGCAGGCGAATCAGCGGCTGGCGCAGCAGGTGCATGCGGCCTCACTCAATCCGGGCTTCGCGTCGTTTATCGCGCCGGCGCCCGGTGCCGCCAATTGCAAAAAACGCCGGGCAGCCTTGCGGCCTCCGCTACGGCGCCACCAGTTCCACGCGCCGGTTGAGCGAGCGGCCGTCGTCGGTGGCGTTGGAGCCGACCGGCGCCAGATAGCCGACGCCGGCGGTGCGCAGGCGTGATACCGGGATCTTGTAGGTGCGGACGAGTTCCGCCGCCACCGCCTCGGCGCGCTTCTTCGACAGCGACATGTTGTAGTCGTAGCCGCCCTGGCTGTCGGTGTGACCGACGATGACCACGGCGAGCTTTGGCTGCTCGCGCAGCAGCTTCGCCATCTCGTCCAGCGTCGGCTTGCTCTCCGGCTTGAGCACCGCCTTGTCGGTGTCGAAGTAGATGCCGTAGAGCGCGATGTGGCCCTTCTCGCCGAGACCCTTGGCCATCTCGGCGGCATCGACCATCTTGTTCTCCAGCGCGCCGGTCACCGCGACGACGAGCTGGGCGAAGATCTGCTTGTTGTTCTCGCTCACCAGCAGGGTGGCGTAGGTCTCCTTGCCGCCATCGCTCTTGCGGCCGGCGTAGTAGCGGTAGTTGAAACCGTCCACCCACATCTGCGGGATGGGCATCACGTCGACCGCTTCCGTGAACGGGATACCGCCGCACGCGTCGGTCTCGCAGGCGAGCAGCGTTTCGAAGCCGGCCTTGTCGAGCTGCGTCTCGAAATTGCGCGCTACCTCGAGGATCGAGGGGCCGGCGCCGGTGCGGTAGGCGATGCGCGTCACCCTGCCCTCGAGACGGCGGGCGTCGGCGGGCTTGCCACTTTTGAAAGGGGCCGCCTGCAGCTTCACCGCGTCGAAGTCCTTGGCCTGGTAGCCGGTGATCACGCTGCCGCCGAAGCGGCCGATGCCGGGATAGTCCTTCGCGCCCCTGACGTCGCCGCTGGCGGCGAGGGCGGTTGCGGCGAGCAGGACCAGGGCGGGCAGAGCAATGGTGATCAGGGCAATGCGCGGTCGGTGCATGACGATCTCTCCCTCAAATCGCCGGCAATGGTCGGTGGCAATTGTGATCCTGATGTGTCGCCTGCGCCAGCGGAAAGGTTCATAGTCGACGTGGGGCAATATGAAGATGATGCCAAGGGAGGGTCCCCATGCAACTGCCCAGCCGCATGATCGACATCTCGATTGCGCTCGACAACGACACCGTGCTCGATCCGCCCTTCATGCGGCCGAAGATTGACTACAAGACGGGCAAGGAAAACGCCTGGACGCTGCTCGAAGCCTTTCCCGGCCTCAAGTCCGAAGACCTGCCGGACGGCGAGGCCTGGGCGGTCGAGTTCGTCACGCTGGCCACCCACAACGGCACCCACATGGATGCGCCCTACCACTACCAGTCGAAGGACATCCACGGGAATCGCATGATCACGATCGACGAGGTACCGCTCGACTGGTTCTTCCGCCCCGGCGTCAAGCTCGATTTCCGCAAACTTCCGGATGGCCACGTGGTGACGGCGGCCGAGGTGGAGGCCGAACTCAAACGCATCGGCCATGAGCTGAAACCGTTTGATATCGTGCTCGTCAATACGCGCGCAAGCGAGTGCATCGGCACCGACGAATACCTCACCGCGGGCTGCGGCATGGGCCGTGAGGCGACGCTTTATCTCACCTCGCGCGGCGTGCGGGTCTGCGGCATCGACGCCTGGGGCTGGGACGCACCCTTCGTGCACACGCGCAAGACATGGGAGAAGACGCACGACCCCTCGATCATCTGGGAAGGGCACAAGGCCGGCCGCGAGATTCCCTATTGCCACATGGAGAAGCTGTGCAACCTCGAGCAGCTCCCGCCGCACGGTTTCATCGTCGCCTGCTTTCCGGCCAAGATCAAAGCCGCCTCCGGCGGCTGGACCCGCGCGGTGGCGCTGTTCGACTGATTCGTGGACCCGCGTCCGGGCAGTCGCTTGTGGAGCGGATCACGGCTGCGCCGGGTCATCGCTGATCCGTGCCTGGCTGACGGTGAACGGATGGACGTTGTGGCAGACCGTGCAGCGCACCTTCATCGTGTAGTCGGGCGGGATCTGGCGAAGGTCCTCGGCGGTGCCGCGGAA
>CAZUDR010000457.1:0-3108 GCA_964618715.1 uncultured Undibacter sp.
TTCGCTCAACCCTGAGATCGCGGCAACCCTGGTCACCAAGCGATCGAGCGCCTGCGTGTCGCGCGGCCCGCGCATCAGGTCCGACAAGAACTCGCCGCGGGCATAGGCTTCGACCTCGGCCAGTTCCTCGCGAGACTTGAACGGATGCCCTTTTGCTTCACGCGCGGCAGCGGCGATCGAGGGCAGCCAATGAACGAACGGCTCTACGCGGTGTCTCGGACCCCGAAACGTTGCAAAATCCAGTACCGGCGAAATCAGCACCATCGCACTCATGCCGGCGCCATACCGGGTCTGCAGGCGGTGTACGACCTTGGGAGCCCGGATGCCGCCATAGCTCTCGCCGACCAATACTTTGGGCGACTGGTTGCGGTGGTGGCGGCGCAGCCAGAGCGCGATCATTTCGGCGATCGAATCCGCATCGCCGTCGACAGAGTAGTAATTGCGGGCGGTCGATTGCCCACCCTTGGGCGTAGCGGTTCTGTTTGTCGCGGGGGAGGACCCTGATCGGGCGGTGCTAGACGGCCGCGCCAACCGCGAGAAGCCGGTGCCGGCAGGATCGATGAATACGAGATCGGTAAAGTCGAGCCAGGTCTCGGGGTTTGGCGCCAACACCGCCGGCGCCGACGGAGCTATGGCGCCGGGCTCGGTCGAGAGCCGCCATGGTCCGAAGCCCACGGCATGCACCCAGGCGGAGGCCGATCCCGGCCCACCGTTGAATGCGAACGTCACGGGGCGCTTGGCTGGGTCGGCCCCCAGGAGCTGGTAGGACACATAACCGATCTCAGCCGTGATACGGCCATCCTCTGTTCGCAGAGGTATTGAGCCGACGGTGGCCTTGAAGGCGAGCTGGCGGCCGGGCAGGTCGAGCGTCTGCCGGGATGTGTGGTCGGGGGGGAGCTGCCGCTTGGATCGGTTCGGTTTGGCGGGCTTGGAACTTTGCGCTTCGCGTCCGGCCGGTTTGCCGGATTGACTTGGTGCGTGCTGCACACCCTGCGCCAAGACCCCCGCGACACCCGCCAACTGGAGCACCAGGCCCAAAGCAGCCGTGCTGCACAGCTGCGGTAACTTGCGATGCATGGATCCTAGACCTCTCGCGTTCCGGTCCGGCGCACGATCGACATTGGTGCTCGAGCAGTGCCGCGCCACCCGACAAGCTGACGAAGTGCGACGCCTTGCAGGGCGATCGTTCAGCGGCGACGGAGATTAGCCGTGGTCGATGTCAAATTGAAGATGCAAAAAGGGGCAATGCGCGCGGGCGGGCTGCAGGTGCGGCGCACCCCGTCCCGCTGTCATAATTCTGAAACCTTGAGCGGTTCTGGCTGTCTTCGCTCTCTTCGAATGGGGACCTGCGACATGAAAACGGACGTCTGGCCAGAACCCTATGTTCACCCGGAAGCAAAGGTGTCGGATTGCACGCTCGGACGGTACACCGAGGTCGGTGCGCGTTCGGTGGTCGTGGAGACGGTGCTGGGCGACTATTCCTACGTCGTGAACGATGCAAGCATCATCTACTCCGAGATCGGCAAGCACGTCTCGATCGCGGCAATGACGCGGATTAATCCCGGCAACCATCCGACCTGGCGGGCAACGCAGTGCCATTTCACGTACCGCGCATCGCAGTACTTCCCAGGCGAGGCGGATGACGAAGAGTTCTTCAATTGGCGGCGCGCGCACCAGGTTTCGATCGGGCACGATGCCTGGATCGGGCACGGCGCCGTCATCCTGGCCGGACGCAATATCGGTGTCGGTGCCGTGGTCGCTGCAGGGGCGATCGTGACAAAGGATGTGGCGGCCTACACCATCGTGGGCGGCAATCCGGCGCGGGTGATCAAGCGGCGCTTTTCGGAAGATATTTCGGAACGGTTGCAGGCGCTCGCCTGGTGGGACTGGTCGCATGATGCGTTGCGCGCCGCGTTACCCGACTTTCGCAAGCTCGGCGCGGAGGCGTTTGTCGAAAAATACGAGCAGTCGTCGCAGTGGATCTGAAACTATGTCCACGGTCCAGGTTTGAACCTGCATCCATAATGTGCGAGAGCACTGCCTGTCATGCGGCCGGCGACCGGCGCCGTCGCTGCCGCTATTGTCGCGAGGACCATGATGCTGTTGACCGATGCCCAAATCGCAACCGTGAAACGGCAGGCAAACCTCGAACCTATTCCAGCCAATCATGAGTTCGGCGTGACACTTGCGCAGCGCTTCGGCGCGCACACGTTCTATCTCGGCAGTGGCGGGCTCTATGTCCTCGAGCCGTTCGGCATCGAGGTTCCCGGCGCGGAACCCGCGGTGTTCATCCGTATCGCTGAGTGGGCCAACGAGGAGCGCTCGCAATTGGCACAGATCGCGCCCGAGCGTCTCGAGCACGCGGTCGATCTCGCATCCGCTGCGTGAGCGTTGGCGTCTTCAGATGTCGAGGTCGTCGGCGAATGCCGCGTTGTCCTGAATAAACTTGAAGCGAGCTTCCGGCTTGGAGCCCATCAGGGCGTTGACTGCCAGGCCGATTTCGCTCCTGTCGTCGTCGTCGATCTCGACGCGGAGGAGGATGCGGCGTACCGGGTCCATCGCGGTTTCCTTCAACTGCGACGCATTCATTTCACCGAGCCCTTTAAAGCGGCTGACCTCGATTTTCTGGTTGGCCTTGAACTCGCCGCTGTCCATGAGGCGTGCGCGCTCGGCGTCGTCGCGGGCATAGAGCGTCTTGGTGCCCTGAGTCAGTTTGAACAGCGGCGGCACCGCGAGATAGAGGTGGCCGCCCGCGATCAGTTCCGGCATCTGCTGGTAGAAGAAGGAGATAAGTAGTGACGCGATGGGGGCACCGTCGACGTCGGCGCCTTCGAGCGCAAGCGTTAACAGCCTTCGCGGGAGGAACGGCCTATGATGACTCCGGCCCTGTTTTCGGTCAGCTACGCCGGGCTGTGGGGGCAGCACCGGCTTGACCTGAAGGCCTTCTTGGGCAAGGCCGCGGACCTCGGCTACTCGGCCGTGGAACTGATGGGCAAGCGGCCGCACCTCTCGATCCTTGACGTTGACGACGTGGCTCTGGCCGACATCCGGCAGGCGGCGGACGAGGCCGGCGTCGAGATCGCCACCGTCGCCGGGTACACGGACTTC
>CAZUDR010000458.1:0-3105 GCA_964618715.1 uncultured Undibacter sp.
TATTTCACTGGTCGCTGGCCGGCCTGTTTCTGCTGGCGTATGTGACCGGCGATGAGGTGGAGCAGGTACACATCGCGGCCGGTTACACCATCGCCGGGCTGCTCGCCCTGCGCATCCTGTGGGGCTTCGCCGGCCCGCGTCGTGCGCGCTTCAGCGATTTCGTGCGTTCGCCGCGCGCAGTCCTTGCCTATCTGCGCGACGTGGCGCTACTACGCGCGCCGCGCTATCTCGGCCACAATCCGGCCGGCGGAGCCATGATCGTGGCGCTGATCGTGACGCTGATCGGCACCTGCACCACCGGCTACATGATGACGACTGATGCCTTTTGGGGTTCGGAGGCGCTCGAGGAGGTGCACGAAGTGCTCGCCAACCTCACCATCGGCCTTGTCGTCATTCACGTGCTCGGCGTGCTGGTGGCGAGCTTCGAGCACCGCGAAAATCTGGTGACGGCGATGATCACCGGCCGCAAGCGGGCGAATGGTCACTGACCGGATTGCCCGGGTGCGGTCGATGGACCGCACCCGCTTGCACGACTAACGTCCTGTCGACCCCTTCAGGTCCTCTTCGCGCAGCTTGAAGCGCTGGATCTTGCCCGTCGCCGTGCGCGGCAGGTCGTCGCGCAATTCGATCCAGCGCGGGAATTTCCACGGCCCCGCCTTCTGCTTGACGTGCGCCTTCAGCGCGTCCAGCAGCTTGTCGTCGGCGGTGGCGCCATTCTTGAGAACAATGAACGCCTTCGGCTTGATCAGGCCATCCGCGTCCTCCTTGCCGATCACCGCTGCATCCAGCACCGCCGCGTGCGACATAAGCGCCGCTTCCACCTCGAAGGGCGACACCCACATGCCGCTCACCTTGAACATGTCGTCGGTGCGTCCGCAGTAATAGTAGTAGCCCTCGGTGTCGCGCCGGTACTTGTCGCCGGTGTGCACCCATTCGCCGGCGAAGGTGCGCCGGCTCTTGCTGCGCTGGTTCCAGTAGCCTTCGCCGGCCGACGGCCCGCGGATGAGCAGTTCGCCGATCTCGCCATCGGCGACGTCCGCCCCGCGTTCGTCGACAATACGTGCCTCATAGCCGGGCACCGGCTTGCCGGTGGACCCGTAACGGATGTCGTCGGGCCGGTTGCTGAGGAAAGTCTGCAGCAGTTCGGTCGAGCCGATACCGTCCAGCACATCCACACCGACCACCTCGCGCCAGCGCTCGCCGATATGGGCGGGCAGCGCCTCGCCGGCCGACACGCAGACGCGCAGCCGGTCGGAGCCGGCGCCCTTGCAGATGTCACTGTGCG
Source organism: uncultured Undibacter sp. (assembly GCA_964618715.1). Taxonomy (GTDB): domain Bacteria; phylum Pseudomonadota; class Alphaproteobacteria; order Rhizobiales; family Xanthobacteraceae; genus Pseudolabrys. The sequence continues at coordinate 1,286 of CAZUDR010000458.1, forward strand.
CGAGCAGCGCCGTATAGAGCGACGGCACACCGTAGAAGATGGTTGGGCGGTGGCGCCGCATCATCTCGAACACGCCCTCCGGCGAGGGCCGGTGCGGCCACAGCGCGGCGGTGGCGCCGACCGAAAGCGGGAACGTCATGGCGTTGCCCAGCCCGTAGGCGAAGAACAGCTTCGACGCCGAATGCACCACGTCGTCCTCCTTGATGCCGAGCACGCCCTGGCCGAACAGTCTGGCGGTCGCCATCAGGTTGGTATGGACGTGCTTGACGCCCTTGGGCTCGCCGGTCGAGCCGGACGTATAGAGCCAGAAGGCAACCTCGTCGGACACGGTCGGCGCCGTGAACGGTGCCGGGCTTGCGGCCGCGATGACATCCTCGAACAGGTGCACGGCGCGGTCGGGAATCGCAGCCATATCGGCTTTGGTGGCGCCCACAAGGATGACGGTCTGCAAATGCGACAGCTGTTCGAGGACCGGCGCAATCACGGGGACCAGCGACGCCGCAACCACCAGCGCGGATGCGCGCGAGTCGGCGAGGATGAAGGCGTACTGCTCGGTGTTGAGAAAGGTATTGAGCGGGATGGGGACGATGCCTGCACGCACGGCACCCCAGAACGCCACCGGATAATCCACCGTGTCGTGCAGCAGCAGCGCGACGCGGTCCTCGTGCTCGAGGCCGAGAGCGCGCAGCCCGTTGGCGAAGCGGATGCTGCGCGCCTGCAGATCGCGATAGGTGAGCGAACGGTCCGGGTCGATGAACGCGACCTTGTCGCCCCGTCCCTGCGCGATGTGGATGTCGACGAAGTCGGCGACCGCGTTGTACGGCCTGCGTTCGACGAGATCCTCCAGTGCCCCCAGCTGGCCGTGCATCGCTTTAGTCCCCGAACAGGCGGATCAGCATGCGCCGCGCCAGCACGCCGGCGACGCGCCGGCGGTAGTGGCCGGGCGTGAAGGTGGTCTTCATCGGCATGATCTGGTCGCGCACCAGCGCGTCCAGTCCCTTGATGACGCGCTCGTCAACGCCACGCCCGCATAACTCCTTTGCACCAGCGAGCAAAACCGGGCGCGGGTTGGTGCCAGTGAAACCGATGCGCAGGTCGGCGAGCGTGTCGCCCTCGCGCCGGAGCGCGACGGCGACGCCGGCGACCGGATACTCGATCGAACGGCGGATGCGGATCTTGTCATAGGCCGAGCGCAGCCCCGGCGTGTTTTGCGCCCGCACCGCGGTGACGAATTCGCCCGGCCGCAACGACAGATAGTACTTGCCGTCGCCCTGCGTCTCGGTCACCGGCACATCCTGCCGCGCGAACCCGATATAGAGTTTCTCCAGCGGAATGGTGCGCTTGCCGTCAGGACCGGCAATGTCGACCTCGGCATCGAGGGTGAGCAGTGCCGGCGCCAGGTCGCCGGAGAACGTGGCGAAGCAGACGCCGCGGCTCTTCGGCGCGACGTGGCAGATGCTGCCGGTGGTCTTCAGGCAATGATCATTGGCCGACCGCCACCATTCGCTCTGATTGTAGTAGATGCAGCGGGTGTCGAGGCAGAGATTGCCGCCGACCGTACCCATGTTGCGGTGGGTGGGACCGGCAATGAACGCGGCCGCCTGGGCAACCACGGGATAATGCTCGATGACGCCCGGATGACCGGCGAGATCGCTCAGCGTCACCGACGCGCCGATCTCGAGTGACCTTGCATCGGCCCTGATCTCGCCCAGTTCCCTGACTCGGTTCATGTCGATCAGCACCGGCGGCGCCACGATGCCGCGGCGGATGTTGACGACGAGATCGGTGCCGCCGCCGAGCAGCTTGCTGTCGGGATGCGC
>CAZUDR010000459.1:0-3099 GCA_964618715.1 uncultured Undibacter sp.
CCGGCGGCAACTATCACGGCTATATCGGCGACGTCTGCCGCATGGCGATCCAGGGTGAGCCTGACGCCGAACTGGAGGACCTGCTGGCGGAGATCGAATCCATCCAGCGCGCCGGCTTCAATGCCGTGCGTCCGGGTGTGCCGGGCGGCGACATCTACGCCGCCGCAGAGCCGCTGGTGGCCAGGTCCAGGCACCACAACAATCTTGATTTCCTGGCCCATGGCATGGGGATGGTCAGCCACGAGGGGCCGCGCCTGACGGATACCGGTCCGGTGCCTTATCCGGCCGACGATGCAGCGCGCCCGCTGGAGGCAGGGATGGTGGTTTCGGTGGAGACCACGCTCAAGCATCCGACCCGCGGCTTCATCAAGCTGGAGGACACCATCGTGGTCACTGCCGACGGCCATGAGGTCTACGGCGAGGGCGCACGCGGCTGGAACAGGGCGGGGAGCGCGGCGTAACACGGCCGCACAAGACGATCAGCCTGCAACGAGGGGAGGGGCGACTTGGCCGAAATCGTGGGCGCGCTCGGCGTGCCGCATACACCGTTTTTTCCGTTTTTCGTCGAGCGCGACGGACCGGACTGCGACACCGCGCGCTACTTTTCGCATCTGCGTGCCGAGCTCGAGGCGCTGAGGCCCGACGTGCTGGTGATGTTCGACACGGACCATCTCAACACGTTCTTCTTCGACAACCTGCCGGTCTTTGCCATTGGCGTGACCGATGAATTCACCGGCGCCTGCGACGAGGTGCGCGCGGCACCGGTCTACACGGTTAAATCGCTGCCTGATTTCGCCGGCCACCTGCACAACGCATGCGTGGCCGGCGGCTACGACGTTTCGGTGACGCAGAAGTTTGCGGTCGACCATTCCATCATCGTTCCGCTGCACTTCCTGACACCGCAGATGCAGATTCCGGTGATCCCGATCTGGATCAGCGGTCACGTGCCGCCATTGCCCTCGGCGCGGCGTTGCCATGAACTCGGCCGGACGTTGCGCCGCGCTGTCGAAACCTGGGACAAGCCGCTGCGCGTGGTCACCATGGGCAGCGGCAGCATCTCGCTGGAAGTCTGGGGTCCGCGGCTGAAAATCGGCTTTGGCGACGGCGTGCCTGATCCAGACTGGGTCACGCGGGTCTGCGGCCTTTTCGAGACGGGCGATGTCGAGACCCTGATCACGGAGTCGACGCCGCAGAAATTCCAGGCGGCCGGCAATGTCGCCGGCGAACTGCTCAACTGGATCGCCATGCTCGGCACCATTGATTCCAGGCCCGCGAATTCCGTGCAACCGCAAATGTTCAACGGGCATGCCTACGCCGTGTGGAGCTGACCCATGTCCGTCTACACCGTGAACTATCTGTTGCGCGAGCTCCTGCGCGATCATGCCTTCCGCGCGGCGATGAAGGACAACCCCGCCGAGGCCCTGAAGAACTGCGACATCACCGACGAGGAGCGCAGCCTCCTGCTGGCCGGCGACGTGGGCGGACTGCACCGGCTCGGCGTCAACGACTTCCTCATGGGCTATCTGCCGCGCTTCGAGATCTGCGGCCTCAATCCGAGAATCTACGGCGAGCGCATCAGCAAGGAAGCCCCGCGCTAGAAACCGCTAGCGCGCAGAGTCGGTGATGCGGTCGGCTTCCGCCGCGAGCGTCCTGAGCGCGTCCGAAATTTTCACCGGATAGTCGTGGCCCGTCTCCAGCCGCCGAAGCGGCTCGGGCAGGCGGGCAAGCTCGGCTGTCGCGCGTTCGCGGATTTGCGCCAGCGTCTCGGCGGGCGCCAGGCGCTTGCCGGCGCGCATGACCTGCCTGATCACGGTCTCGCCCGGCTGGGTGTCGGTCTCGATCGAGAGGATGTCGCCGCACATGCGCCCTTCGGCGTCATAGGCGCGCCACACCTGCTTGCGGCCCGGCCAGGTGGCCTTGCCTTCCGAGCGCTTGCGCCGCGGCGTGCCGGCATATTCCTGCAGCTTGTAGGCGCAGTCGAGCGCCGGCACGTCCGTCGACACGTCGAGGCTGACGCCGACGCCGAAACCGTCAATCGGCGCCTTCTCCTTCATCATGGTCTGCAGGACATCCTCGTTGACGCCGCCGCTGACCAGGATAATGACGTCCTTCAGGCCGTTGTCGTCAAAGATGCGGCGCACCTTGCGCGACATGGCGATGAGGTCGCCGCTGTCGATGCGCACGCCGCGCACGGTGATACCGTCGGCCTTCAGCTTCGGAAAGAGTTCGACCACTTTGCGGGCGCCCGCTTCGGTGTCGTAGGTGTCGATCAGCAGGATCACGCCGTCGGGCCGCGCCCTGGCGAAGTCCTCGAAGGCCTGCATCTCGTTGTCGTGCGTCTGCACGTAGGAGTGCGCCATGGTCCCGACCACCGGGATGCCGTAGCGCGCGCCCGCCAGCACATTGGCGGCGCCCGAAAACCCTGCGATGTAGCTCGCCCGTGCGGAGAAGAGGCCTGCCTCGGCACCGTGTGCGGTGCGCAGGCCAAAATCCGACAGCGCCTTGCCCGGCGCCGCCAGCACCATGCGCGCGGCTTTCGAGGCGATCAGCGTCTGGAAATGGAGAATGTTGATCAGACGCGACTCCACGAGTTGCGCCTGCGGCAGCGGCGCGGTGACGCGCAGGAGCGGCTGATTGGCAAAGCAGGCCGTCCCCTCGGGGATGGCATGGACGTCGCCGGTGAAGCGGAAGCCCCTGAGATAGTCGATCAGGTTGTCGCGAAACCGGCCGGTGCCCCTGAGCCAGGAGATTTCCTCGTCGGAGAATCCGATGGTCTCGAGATAGTCGAGCGCCTCTTCCAGCCCCGCCGCCAGCAGGAAGCCGCGCCGCTCGGGCAACCGCCGCACGAAGAACTCGAATACGGCCTCCTTGTCCTCGCCGCGATCCAGATAGGCCTGGACCATGTTGAGCTCGTAGAGGTCGGTGGTGAGCGGGCTGGTGAGGGGAATTGTCATAGTAAAGCGTCACGGGGGTATGGGCAGACTATCCGCGCTGCAAAGTGTCATTGGCCGGTCACCCTCGCCAAAGCGAAATCGACATGGGTCAGGGTGTCATCTGTGCAATCGATAATGGTCAGGGTCAATACATCAGCTCATTGGT
>CAZUDR010000460.1:0-3097 GCA_964618715.1 uncultured Undibacter sp.
CGCGATCTGTTCACCGAGAAGGCGGGCATTCTCAACGGCGACGAGGACACTGAGGTCGATCTGGCGTCCTACGCCTATCAGATATGGAAGAACGCCATCGACCGGAACCCCGAACTGGAAAAGATCATCCGCGTCATGCGCAAGGTCGAGCCAGACGCGCCGCACGCTGTGCTGCTGGTGCTCGATGCCACCGTGGGGCAGAACGCGCTCAACCAGGTGGAGATCTTCGGCAAGTGCGCGGGCGTCACCGGGCTGGTGATGACCAAGCTCGACGGCACCGCGCGCGGCGGCATCCTGGTCGCCATCGCCTCGCGTTTCGGACTGCCGGTGCATTTCATCGGCGTGGGCGAAGGCGTCGACGACCTCAGCGATTTCACCGCGCGCGACTTCGCCAGGGCGGTGGTGGGGCTGGATGGCACCTCATCCTGAGGAGGCCGCGTAGCGGCCGCTTCGAAGGACGAGGAGATGACATTGAGTTCACTGCACGGTAGAGACCACGGATGCCCGACAAGAAACAGCTGCACCCCTTTCTCAAGCTTGCGCTCGACATCGGGCCGCTTGTGCTCTTCTTTGCCGCCAATGCGCGCTACGGCATCTTTGTGGCCACCGCCGCGTTCATGGTGGCGGTGCTGGTTGCGCTCGCCGTCTCTTACGTGATGACGAAGCACCTCGCCATGATGCCGCTGGTCACGGCGGTGATCGTGCTGGTGTTCGGTGGGCTGACCCTCGTGCTGCAGGACGAGCTGTTCATCAAGCTCAAGCCGACCATCATCTATGTGCTGTTCGGCGCCACGCTCGCGGTCGGGCTCGCCTTCGGCAAGTCGTTCATGGGCGTTCTGTTCGACTCCGTCTTCGAACTCACCGAGGAAGGCTGGCGCAAGCTCACCATGCGCTGGGCGCTGTTCTTCTTCGCGCTGGCAATCATCAACGAGATCGTCTGGCGCAATTTTTCCACCGACTTCTGGGTCAGCTTCAAGCTGTTCGGCGTGGTGCCGCTCACGCTCCTGTTCGGCGCGCTGCAATATCCGTTGCTGATGAAATACGGCCGCGAGGACGAGACGCGCTAGTGCGCGGCCGCGGTCACCTGCGTGACCGGCGCGCGCAGATAGGGCTTGCGGTAGACGAGGAAACGCTTCTCGAACCAGTGATACGAGGCCGCCGCCACCGGCAGGAATGCAAGGAAGGCGAGATTGGCCACGATCAGGGCGGGGAAGAAATCGGCGGCGCTGCCGCTGCGCTCCCAGAAGAGATTGCGCAGCAGGATGATCGGGAAGAAGTGCAGGAGGTAGATCGAATAGGACCACTCGCCGACCTTGGCGAGGGCGCGGTCGAGCCAGGCCGGCATTTTGAAGCTGGCGCCGTCATAGAAGGCGATCAGCGAACCCCAGGTGATCGCTTCCGCGGTCGGAATGAAGATCCACAGCGGGCTTCTCGACGGCGTGCCGTCGAAGTGATGGAAGCCGCCCATGTGATCGAACTCGTTCCACAGGATCAGGAACGACAGCAGCGACACGCCCGCCACCACGCGCAGTACGTTGCGCCGCACCGGCACCATCGCGAACAGCATGCCGAACACGAACTGGTCGATGCGGCCGAAAATGGTCCAGAAGGCGATGTGCTGCGCCTCGCCGTGGACGCGCCACCAGTCGTAACGGGCGAACATGGCGCCGGCCACGACGGCGAGCAGCATGTAGGGCCCGTAGCGGCGGAACAGCAACAGCAGCAGCGGGAACAGCAGGTAGAAATGCAGTTCGATGGTGATCGACCAGGCGCCGTACGGCCAGGTCGGCAGCAGCAGACCGCCGTAGATGTCGCTCGCCGGGATTGGGTTTCCCGCCAGCCATTTGATCACGACCCATGCCGCGATGACGGCAACGAGCAGGGGCCCGAGCCGCACCGCGCGGCTCCACAGGAAGGCGGGATAGTCGATACCGCGGTCGCCCACCAGTTTGGCGAACAGATAGCCGCTCAGCGTCATGAACAGAGCGACGCCGGTGTGGCCCTCATCCAGCAGCGCAAAGGGAAAGATCGACCCGCTGGCGTAGGGCACGGGATAGTCGGGCGTCATGTGGAGGAAATGCCAGACGAACACCAGATAGGCGGCGAGCGCCCGCACGTGGTCGAGCCGGGAGTAATAGATGCCTTCGGTCGAGCGCAACGGCAGTGCCCTTCGGCAGCGTTTCCGCGCCGACATGTAGCAGCCGATGGTCTAAGGATTGGTTACGCGCGCCGGGCGCCGGGAAAGCCTACTGCTGCAACGCTTTTTCAAGCGCCGGCATCAGCGCGCCCTTCAGGTTTGCAGCCGTGATCGGTCCGACCAGCTTGTAGGCGATGCGGCCGTCGCGGCCGACAACGTAGGTTTCCGGCACGCCATAGACCCCCCAGTCGATCGCGGTGCGGCCGCTCGAATCCTGGCCGCTGGCCGCGAAGGGATTGCCGTAGCGGTTGAGGAAGCGGCGCGCGTTGTCGGCGGCGTCCTTGTAGTTGATGCCGATCATCTGGATGCGGCCATCTTCCGCCAGCGCGTTCAGAAGCGGCGCTTCGTCGTGGCAGGGCACGCACCATGACGCCCACACGTTCACCAGCGAGACCTTGCCCGCGAACATGGCGGTCTCGACGCCCGGCACCGGCTCGCCGTCGCGTGTCAGGCCGGGGATCGGCGGCAGGTCGGTCTTTGGCACCGGCTTGCCGATCAACGCGGAGGGCAGCCGCGAGGGATCGCCCTCGATCAGGCCCACATAGAACAGCGCGGCGAGGCCAAGAAACACGACCAGCGGCAGCAGCATCAGGATGCTGCGCCGCCGCTTGTCCGCAGGCTGCTCGCTCACCGCTTCGCTCACGTCTCGTCCTTGTGCGCCGCGCGCCGGGTCATCCCGCGCGCCTCGAGATCGCCAAGATTGCGCCGTTGTGCCGAGTAGTCGAGCACGACCCACGCGATCAGCGCCGCCACCACGAAGGCGGTCAGCGCGTAGGAGGCGACGATGAAGTCGGCGTGCGGGCCCAGATTCATGCGTGCGCTTCCTGCGCCTGCATCAGCTGCATGGTGCGCACGCGCCGCCGCAGGATCTCGTTGCGCATGGCGGCGAGATGCAGCGTG
>CAZUDR010000461.1:0-3088 GCA_964618715.1 uncultured Undibacter sp.
ATCGGCTGCGGCTACTGCTTCTACGCCTGCCCGTTCGGCGCGCCGCAGTATCCCAACGCCAACAATTTCGGCAGCCGCGGCAAGATGGACAAGTGTACCTACTGCGCCGGCGGCCCGGAACCGAACGGCTCCGAGGCAGAATACGAGAAGTACGGGCGCAACCGCATCGCCGAAGGCAAGCTGCCGCTGTGCGCCGAGGTTTGCTCCACCCGCGCTTTGCTTGCAGGCGACGGCGACATCATTGCGCAGATCTACAAGGAACGTGTCAGCAAGCGCGGCTACGGCTCGGGCGCCTGGGGCTGGGCGACCGCCTATTACGGCTCGCGCGCCACCGGAAGCTAGGGTTCGAGGAGACAAGTCATGGGAGCACCACGCATCGCCGGGGCAATCGTAGCGTTCGTAGCCGCCCTGCTGCTGATCTGGGTCGCCGTCATTTCGTTCGGACCGGAAGACGTTGTGGCGCCGACCGTGCAGGTGACCACGGGCGTGAACCAGGCGGCCGGCCGCTCGACGACAACCGGTCAGGACGCCCAGCCGGCGACAACTGCTGACAAGCCGACCCCGAGCGAGATTCTAGCCGCGCGCACCGAGCTGATGCGCGACCGCACCGAAACCGGCCCGAAAGCCTTCCCGCCGCTCGCCGCCGGCGACTTCAACATCGACATGAGCAGGAAGGGCGCACCCAACACGCAGGAAACGCGGCAATGGGAGCAGGACAGGCCGGACGGCGCCATGCTGAAGGAGCGCGGCAACATCGCCGGCATCTCTTCCCTGCCCTACAGGGAAGCGGCCAGCTTAGAGCAGTCCGGCGGACGCACCTGGCGCCGCGCCCACAACGACCAGGTTCGCTACGGCGGCGGCTGGATCATATTCGGCATCGTCTTCGCGCTGGCCATCTTCCTGGCGGCGCGCGGCCGCATCAAGGTCGTCGAAGGCTTTGACGGGCGCACCGTCGTCCGCTTCAGTGGTGTGGAGCGCGCGACGCACTGGATGACCGCCGGCTCCTTCGTCGTCATGGGTATCACCGGGTTGATCATCACCTATGGCAAGCCGGGACTGATCCCGCTGATCGGCGAAGCTGCCTTTGGCGACGTCGCTTATTGGTCGGTCTGGCTGCACATGGCCTTCGCCATTCCCTTCACCATCGGCATCCTGATCATGCTCGGCATGTGGATCGCCGAGAACCTGCCGACCCGTGCGGACTGGGAATGGATCAGGCAGGGCGGCGGCTTCCTGCGCGACACCAAAGAGCATCCGCCGGCCTACAAGTTCAATGCCGGACAAAAGCTGCTGTTCTGGGCCATCACCATGAGCGGGCTCGCGCTGCTGGCCAGCGGCGTGACCCTCATGTTCCCGTTCTACTGGTTCGGCTATGACGGCATGCAGATCGCCCAGATCTCTCACGCCGCAATTGCCTTGCTTCTAATCGGACTGATCATCGCCCACATCTACATCGGCACCATCGGGATGCAGGGTGCCTTCGACGCGATGTGGTCGGGCAATGTCGACTGGAACTGGGCGAAGGAGCACCACAAGCTCTGGTTCGAGAAGATCACCGGCCGCAAAGCGGAAACCGACGCGACGCCGGCCGAATAACGTCGGCAGTGGTGCGTTGCATCGCGGTCTGATCGGCAGCATGATCGCCGCCGGGGCAGATAAGCCCGGAGAACCGGCGATGCACGACATCGAAGCGCTGTGGGCCGACTTCGCCCGCCCGATCGTCACGGCGGACGACTATATCGCCTCGCTGCGCGGCCGGCGCATGAATGTCTTTTTCATGGGCGAGCGCGTGGCCGAACCGGTCGACCACCCGGTGATCTTTCCCTCGATCAACGCCATGGCGGAGACCTACCGGCTGGCCGGCGAGCGGCCGGAACTCGGCGGCGTGAAAAGTGATATCGCGGGCGTGCAGACCAACCGCTTCCTGCACGTGCCGACCGGTCCGGAGGATCTCGTCACCAAGCATGAGATGCAGCGCGAGCTCGGCCGCCGCACCGGTACCTGCTTCCAGCGCTGCGTGGGGCTCGACGCCATCGGCTCCTGTCATTCGGTGACTTTCGACATCGATGCGGAGCGCAAGACCGATTACTACCAGCGCTTCATTGCGTTTCTGAAGCGCGCGCAGACCGCCAACATCGTCATCGGCGGCGCGATGACCGATCCGAAGGGCGACCGCTCGAAGCCGCCGCACCAGCAGGACGATCCCGACCTGTTCCTTCACGTCACCAGGCGCGACGACAAGGGCATCTACGTTTCCGGCGCCAAGATGCACCAGACCGGCGCAGTCAACTCGCACTGGCTGATCTTCATGCCCACCATGCGCATGACCGAGGCCGACAGGGACTGGGCCGTCGTCGGCGTCCGAGTCGACGCGCCGGGGCTCACCTATATCGTCGGCCGGCAGACCAATGACACGCGCATCGTGGACGGCGGCTCCATGGACGCCGGCAACGCGCAGTTTGCCGGCCAGGAATCGCTGATCGTCTTCGAGGACGTGTTCGTGCCCCATGAGCACGTGTTCATGGATGGCGAATGGCAATATGCGGCGACGCTGGTCGAGCGCTTCACCACCTATCACCGCTCGTCCTATGTGTGCAAAACCGGGCTCGGCGACGTGCTGATCGGCGCGGCGGCGGAGGCGGCCTCGCATAACGGCGTCGAAGGTGTCTCGCACATCAAGGACAAGCTCGTCGAGATGACGCATCTCAACGAGACCATCTATTCGAGCTGCATGGCAGCGGCCTACCGCTCGAAGCCGATGGCCTCGGGCGCATGGCTCAACGACGAGATGCTGTCGAACGTCGCCAAGCACAATGTGACGCGCTTTCCGTTCGAGATATCGCGGCTGGCGCAGGACATCGCCGGCGGGCTGGTGGTGACCATGCCGTCGGAGAAGGATCTGCAGAACAACGAGGTCGGTCCGCTGATCCGCAAATTTCTGCAGGGCAGGATCGGCGTCGACACCGTCGACCGCATGCGGATCCTGCGGCTGATCGAGAACATGACCATCGGCCGCAACGCCGTGGGTTATCTGACCGAGAGCCTGCACGGTGCAGGCTCGCCGCAGGCCCAGCGCATCCAGATCGCG
>CAZUDR010000462.1:0-3077 GCA_964618715.1 uncultured Undibacter sp.
TCCGCTGGCGTCACAATCACGCAGACCCTGTTCGACGGATTTCAGACCGCCAACAGGACACGTCAGGCCGAGAGCCAGGTATTGGCGGCGCGCGAGACCCTGCGAAATACCGAGCAGAGCGTTTTGCTCGACGCGGCGACCGCTTACATGAACCTGTTGCGTGACAAGGCGATCCTCGATCTGCAGCGCCGCAACGTCGAGGTGCTGGAGGAAGGGCTGCGGCAGACCCGCGACCGTTTCAATGTGGGCGAAGTCACGCGCACCGACGTGGCACAATCGGAGTCGCGGCTTGCCGCCGGACGCTCGCAGGTGCTGGTGGCGGAATCCAACTTCAAATCTTCTGCCGCCACCTACCGGCAGGTGATCGGCACCGAGCCGGGGGATCTCTCGCCGGCGAGCCCGGTCGACCGTTTCTCGCCGCGCACCCTGCCGGTGGCAGTGGGCGTCGCCACCGCCGGACATCCTTTGGTGACGTCCGCCCAGTACAATATCGACGCGGCGCAGCAAGCCGTGCAGGTTGCCGAAGGCGCGCTGCTTCCGACCGCATCGGTGCAGGGCAGCTATACCAAGAGCTTCCACACGGTCGGCAGTCTCAATGCGATCGAGAGCGACAGTGCCTCGGTTATCGGTACGCTCAGCGTTCCGATCTATCAGGGGGGCGGGGAATATTCGGCGGTCCGCCAGGCCAAGGAGACGCTCGGTCAGCGCCGGCTCGACCTCGACACCTCGCGCGACCAGGTCCGCCAGAACGTCGTGCAGTCGTGGGGACAGCTGGAGGCGGCCAAAGCCAATATCGAAGCGACCGAATCGCAAGTGAATGCGGCCGAGATCGCGCTCAATGGCGTTCGCGAGGAGGCGCGCGTTGGCCAGCGCACGACACTCGACGTGCTCAATGCGCAGCAGGAACTGGTCAATGCGCGCGTGTCACTGGTCACCGCCCAGCGCGACCGCGTGGTCGCATCCTATACCTTGCTGGCGTCGGTTGGCCGCCTCTCACCGCAGGTGCTCGGCCTGAGGGTTCCGGTCTATAGCCCGCGCGTACATTATCATCAGGTGCGCGATGCCTGGGCGGGCACGCGCAATCCGGACGGGCGCTGATTCGCCGCACGGGTGCAACAGGTTCCCGCGCGCGTATTCGTCCACAGGTCGCCGGATTCTTCCGTTCTTGTCTCTGCCAAACCCGCGTCGCTCTGGCGTATAAACGGTAGACGCGATGATTCGCGTGCGCCGATCAGGCGGGTGCGCGCATCGTGGGGCAAGGCGCGGGAACGGCGGTCGGGAATTGAGCGCATGAGTCAGACGGCGAAGGCTCAGGAGCCCTCGATGGAGGAGATTCTCGCCTCCATCAGGCGCATCATTGCCGATGACGACGGGGCGAAGACCGCCAAGGCGCCGCCGCCACCGCCGCCGCCAGCGCCGCCGCCGGCGGCTGCCAGCCCGCCCGAGCCTCCGCCGCCGCCTGCGCCACCCCCCGCCGGCAACAGCCAGGACGACATCGACGCGATGTTCGCCGAACCGGCTGCGCCGCCGGAACCGCCGCCGCCCGAACCTCCGGCCGCCGACGTGCTCGACCTGACCGAGGAGATGACAGCAGAGGAGGAGGAGCCGGAGCCCGCGCCCAGCTTCCGCACCATCGACGCCGCCTCGGACGTGGTGTTCACCGAGAGACCGCCGGACCCGCCGCCGCGTCCCGCGGAGCCGGCCCGTGCGGCACCGCCGGAGCCCGCGACGGAACTGATGTCGAACACAACCGCGGCCGCGGTCGACACGGCGTTCAATGCGCTGGCCCACACCGTGCTGGGGCAGAACGCGCGCACGCTGGAAGATCTGGTCAAGGAGATGCTGCGGCCGATGCTGAAGTCGTGGCTCGACGACAACCTGCCCGGTCTGGTCGAGCGCATCGTGCGCGCCGAGATCGAGCGCGTGTCGCGCGGGCGCGGTTGACCGGCCCGTCCCGCGCCAGCGGAATTCCGCAAAAATCCGCTGGCGCATTTCGCCGTCGCGCGTCACGCCGGCCGGGACGACGGAAACCTATGCCGGCTCCTCGCGCCGTCCTTTCAGCCTGAAGGCGAACCAGACGCCGAGTGCCAGCAGTCCAAGGGCGGCAATGACAAATACCGGCGCGCCCTTGTATCGGTCGAACACGACGGCGGCGGCGGCGACACCCAGCATCTGGCCGAGATAGAGCGCGGCGGAGAAAATGCCGATGGCGGTGCCGCGCGCCTGCGGGGTCATCTGCGTGGCGTTTGTCTGCAGCGTGTTGTGCAACATGTAGAAGCCGAGCCCGATTGCCACGATGGGGAGCGGGGCGATCCAGGCATGCGGCTCGACCGCCAGCACGATGTAGGCTGCGGCGAGCACCGCGCCGCCTCCCGCCGCCAGCCCGATCTGTCCGAAGCGGGCGACCAGCGCCGTCACCGACAGGCTGTAGATCAGGCCGCCAATGGCGAAGGTGCCGACGAACAGGCCGACCAGCGCGAAGTCGAGGCCGAAACGCAGATGCAGGTCGGCGCCGACATAGGTGAAGGCACCGAACATCAGCGCCGCTTCCAAGAACACGGCGAAGATGACGAAACGCGCCCACGGCGTGCCCAGCACGGCCGAGTAGCCGGCGACGAAACCGGTCTCCGTCGCCGTGGGCGCGTGGCTGGCGCGGGTGACCGGGTTGCGGGCAAGTTCGGTGAACAAGGCCACGGTGGCAATGCCCAGCACGCCGGCGAGGATGAAGAACACGTTGCGCCAGCCGAACCAGTCGCCGAGCACGCCGCCGGCGGCCTGGCCGAACATCTGGCCGAGGATCTGTCCGGAGAGAAAGCGGCCGAGCACCTGCTGGCGGCGCTCATAGGGAATGACGTCGCCGACGAAGGCCATGGCGAAGGGAATGATCCAGCCGGTGGCAAGGCCGCTGCCGAGCCGGGCCGCCACCAGCGTCGGCAGCGAGGCCGCCAGCCCGCACAGGGCCACCATCACCGTGGCGCAGGCGGAGGCCATGGCCACGGTGCGGTACTTGCCGAAGCGGTCGCCGAGCGGCCCGATGAACAGCTGCACCGAGCCGTGCGCCAGCAGGTAGGCCGTGA
>CAZUDR010000463.1:0-3072 GCA_964618715.1 uncultured Undibacter sp.
GGCGAGCGACAGGTCGCGCTGGGTCGCCATCGGCTTGGTGGCGATGACCTCCAGCTTGCCGGGGCGGCCGACGCTGTGAAACTGGAGGGCTTCCTGGTCGGTAAAGGTCGGCCGGCTGCGGCCGGGGGGCTTGGAGGGCATTTTTACTCCACATACGTGTACCGGAGATGCCCGGCGCGAGCGACGTTAGCGGAACCCGTGCCGAAAGCTCAAGGGAATGGCACCCCGGCCACTTTGCCAGTTGAACCGCGGGCGGGCTTTGGGCTAATTCGGGCCCCTGTCAAGGTTCCGCGGACCGCCCGCTGTCATGATCCGTTTCCTGTTCCGGTTCATCGGACTGTTGTGCCTCGCCGCCGCATTCGTTCTGGTGGTCTATGACGGCACCAAGTCGATTGCCGGCAACCAGCTCTTTATCACCAGCGTGCGCACGCTCTGGGAGCTGATCAACGCAGCCAGCCTGCAGAATTTCACCGAGTGGTTCAGGCCACTGGTGGCATCCTATGGCGCCGGTTTCGCCTGGGACCCGGTCATGCTGGCGATCCTGTCCGCGCCGAGCTGGAGCCTGCTCGGCGGGCTGGGCATCATCCTGATCCTGCTCGGCCGCAAGAAAAAGCCGCTGATCGGCTACGCCCGCCCCTGACCGGTCGCCGATCACGGCGCGCTTTCCGGGTTGTGATCGGCGGGATCGTTTCCGGCGGGCGCCAGCGTGCCTATATTCGGGCCAGCACGAAAGGAGCGCCAGACAATGTTCGGCTTCAGGAAAGCGGTCATGCCCGGGGCAGGCGAGGCACTGCCTGGCCGCCCGCAGGCAATCCCCACCGCGCGCGATCATTTCGTCAATCGGACTGCGCTCAAGGGCCCCTATCCCGAAGGCAGCGCGACGGCGATGTTCGGCCTCGGCTGCTTCTGGGGCGCCGAGCGCAAGTTCTGGGAACTGGGCGACGGCATCCATGTCACCGCCGTCGGTTATGCCGGCGGTTTCACGCCCAACCCGACCTACGAGGAAGTGTGTTCCGGTCGGACCGGCCACAACGAGGTGGTGTTCGTGGTGTACGACCCGCACCGGATTTCCTACGACACGCTGCTGAAGACGTTCTGGGAAAGCCACGATCCGACCCAGGGCATGCGTCAGGGCAATGACGTCGGCACGCAGTACCGCTCCGGCATCTATACCTTCACGCCGGAGCAGAAGAGGGCGGCCGAGGCATCCAAGGCGATGTACGAAAAGGAAATCGCCAGGAAAGGCTTCGGTGCCATCACCACCGAAATCGTCGATGCGCCGCCGTTCTATTTTGCCGAGGACTATCACCAGCAGTACCTGGCGAAGAACCCGTTCGGCTATTGCGGGCTCGGCGGCACCGGCGTGTCGTGCCCGATCGGGACCGGGGCGAAGCTCGGCGCAGGCACACCCGCCTGACGATTCCGCGGTTCGCCTCCCGCTGCCTGTGCCGGGAAGCGAGCCGCGATCCGCGCTGGCGGAAAGCCCCGGAAACACCCGCTTTGCCGCGGTGAGGATTTATTAACCATATAAAGCGTTAATGCCGCGAGACTTCCTGCCACGCTTGGGGCTGGATCCGTTTTGATGCGGCGCGCACGTTACTTATTGCCGGTCCTGCTTGCACTGACCGCGGCTGCCTGCGCGCGCGAGCAGCAGTCCACCTATTACATTATCGATCCGGCCACCGGGCAGCCCGTGCCGGTGGTGCAGCAATATGCGCAACCGCAATATGGCCAGTACGCGCAGCCGCAATATGCGCAGCCCCAGTATGGGCAGGCGCAGTATGCGCAGGCGCAATATGGCCAGCACGCGCAGACGCAGTATGGCCAGT
Source organism: uncultured Undibacter sp. (assembly GCA_964618715.1). Taxonomy (GTDB): domain Bacteria; phylum Pseudomonadota; class Alphaproteobacteria; order Rhizobiales; family Xanthobacteraceae; genus Pseudolabrys. Next base: position 1,830 of record CAZUDR010000463.1, read on the forward strand.
ACGCGCAGACAGCCTATGGCCAGCCGGCCTATACGCAACCAGCCAATCAGTCGCAGGGCAACAAGCGCGGGCTATTCAACCAGCAGCGCAGCCGTCGGGACTATGCGCCGCAGTCCTACGGGCAGCAGCCTTACTATGGCGGGCCGCAGATCTATCAGCAGCCCTATGCGCAGCAGCCCTATGCGCAGCAGTCGTATCGGCAGTCGTACCGGCAGCCCTATGCGCGGCAATCCGGTGCCGGCGGCGCCTATGCTGCCGCGCCCTACGGCTACGCCTACGCGTCGGCGTCGCAGGCCATGCCCGCCTACACGCTCGACTCCGGCGACAGGCTGCGCATCGTCGTGTTCGGACAGGAGGGCATCACCGGCAGCTACCTGGTCGATGCCGGCGGCAACATCAGCATGCCGCTGATCGGAGTGGTGCCGGCGCGCGGCCACACCACGGCCCAGCTTTCGGCGATGATCTCGCAGCGGCTCAAGCAAGGCTATGTGCGCGAGCCGCACGTGACCGTGGCGGTGGAAAGCTATCGGCCGTTCTTCATCCTCGGCGAGGTCGCCAATCCCGGCCAGTATCCTTACGTCGCGCACATGACGGTGGAGAACGCCGTCGCGATTGCCGGCGGATTCGCGCCGCGTGCCAAGAAGGACAAGGTTGAGCTCACCCGCAACTACGGCGGCCGTCAGGTCCGCACCAGCGTTCCGCTCAATCAGCCGATGCTGCCCGGCGACACCATCCAGGTCGAGGAACGCTGGTTCTAGCGTTTCGTGCCGTGCATCGCGCGACGAAAAAAGCCCCGGCATGGCCGGGGCTTTTCGTTTGTTCGCGGGCTGACGCCTACTTCATATGCTTGGCGAGGAACTCCTGCGTGCGCTTCCACGCGAGATCGCCCGCCTCCTTGCGATACGAGGCACGCTCGTCGCAATAGAATCCGTGCGGCGCGTTGGCATAGGTGTAGATCTCGGCCTGCGGCTGCTTCTGCCTGATGGTCTCGACCACGTCCATCGGGATGCTTTCATCCTTCTCGCCGAAATGCATCTGCAGCGGACACCTGGGTTTCTCGTCGGCGAACTTGCCGATCTGGCCGCCGTAGTAGGCGACCGCCGCCGACAGGCCGTCGATGCGGCAGGCGGCGAGAAAAGCCGCAGTGCCGCCCATGCAGAAGCCGACCACGCCGATCGGCCCGATGCCCTTGAGATCTTCCTTGGCCGCAGCCACGTCGGCCATCATGTGTTCCCAGTTGAGA
>CAZUDR010000464.1:0-3053 GCA_964618715.1 uncultured Undibacter sp.
TCCGGCCGGCCCGGCGCCGAGGATCGCGATGCGCATCAAGTACGGCTCTGCCTCAATCCGCCTCATCCTGAGGAGCGGTCCAAAGGACCGCGTCTCGAAGGATGGGGCGGCCTCATGCTTCGAGACGGCGGCTGCGCCGCCTCCCCAGCATGGGGCCGTTGAAGTCCTGAATCAAATCGCCGGTTGCGGATACACCCTCGCCGGTGAATGATGCCGCCGATGATCGTCCTCGCCCTCACCCTGCACGTCTTGAGCGCCGTGATCTGGGTCGGCGGCATGTTCGCGGCCTATATGTGCCTGCGTCCGGCCGCCGGTCCCTTGGAACCGCCGCAGCGCCTCAGGCTGTGGCGCGGCTTCTTCCAGAAGTTCTTTCCCTGGGTGTGGCTGTCGGTGGCGCTGCTGCTCGTCACCGGCTACTGGATGATGGCCACCTACTTCGGCGGCTTTGCCAATGCCCCGCCCTACGTCAACATCATGCAGGCGCTGGGCTGGGTCATGGTGCTGCTGTTTCTGCTGCTGTTCCACGGCCCGTGGCTGAAGTTCAGGCGCGCGGTGGACGGGCAGGACTGGCCGGCGGCACGCGATCAGCTCGAACGCATCCGTGTGATCATCGCGATCAACCTGCCGCTCGGTCTGATCGTCGTGCTCATCGGCGGCACCGGCCGGTACTGGTCGTACTAGGCCGCGCGGCGAGAAGCCGGACGGGGCACCCGCGTGTCGTCTTTGTCACCCATTGTGACCAGCGACACGATTTCGCAGCGACGTACGCCGATGTCCCTGAGCAAATGATCGTCCATTCCGCGAAGCTCGTCAGCAATCATGCGCTGACGACGGCGCAGCGCCCGGGTTCTGTACCACCGAATGGCGACGGCGGCGCTTTGGCGCAGAAGCGCCGCCAGGCCGGTCGCCATCGCCCGGACCGCCCGGCTGCGCTCGATGCGGGCGCGTCGCAACGCATGGTGCATGACGGCGGCCCTTTGGGCCGGGCCCAGCCGTCGATAGTCGAAAGCCTGAAAGTCGATCTCCGTTTCCCGCATGGCGGTCCTCCGTCGGTTGTTGACGGAGGGGCTTTACGGCAATCGATAAATCTCATAAAATGAATAATTAAGATATTTTGGTTCTCTGAGAGAGAACGATGGATCTGGCCGATCTCCGCATCTTCCGCGCCGTCGTGGAGCAGGGCGGCATCACGCGTGCCGCCGAAAAGCTCAATCGCGTCCAGTCGAATGTGACCACGCGTATTCGCCAGCTCGAGGACGATCTCGGCGTCGAGCTCTTCATCCGCGAGGGCAAACGGCTGCATCTGTCGCCGACCGGCCGCGTGCTCGTCGACTACGCCGACCGCCTGCTCGACCTCGCGCAGGAGGCGCGCGATGCCCTGCAGGAGAGCGTCCCGCGCGGCCCCTTCCGCCTCGGCGCCATGGAAAGCACGGCGGCGATCCGCCTGCCGGAACCGCTGAGCGAATTCCATCGCCGCTACGACGACGTAAAGCTCGACCTGCGTACGGGGACGATCGCCGAACTGTCCGCCGGCGTCACGGCGGGCGAGTTTGATGCCGCCCTCGTGTCGGAGCCGGTGCCCGACGGACCGTTCGACAAGGCCACGATCTACGACGAGGAGCTTGCCATCGTGGCCGGCGCCGGCCGCGCGGCGATCCGCTCACCGCGCGACGTGCAAGGCGAGACCATTCTCGCGTTCGAACATGGCTGCCCGTACCGCCTGCGCATGCAGCAGTGGTTCGCGCGCGCCGGCGTGTTGCCCGCGCGCATTGTCGAGATGTCGTCGTGGCACGCGATCATCGGCTGTGCTGCCGCACGGATGGGGATCGCGGTGTTGCCGCGCATGGTGCTGACGACATTCCCGCAAGCGGAGTATCTCAGCGTGCACGCGCTGCCCGCCGAGCTGGGCCACGCCCCGACCATGCTGATATGGCGCAAGGGTGCCCGCTCCGCGAAGATCTCGGCGCTGCTTGAAATCCTGACCGACCATGCGGCGACCGCCAGGGCGGTCGTGCGCCGGAAGAAGAACTGAAGCGTCAGATCTTCTGGTTGTATTCGCCAACTTCCGGATGCGTGCGCAGCACGCCGTCGACGGCGGCGAACATTTCGCGCATGCGCTTCTCCGAGACCGGGCTTTCCACCACCACCACGAGTTCCGGCTTGTTCGACGACGCGCGCACCAGACCCCAGGTGCCGTCCTCGACGGTGACCCGCACGCCGTTGACGGTGACAAGATCGCGGATGGGCTGGCCCGCCACCTTCGTCCCCTTCTTTTTGGCGGCCTCGAAGTGCTTCACCACGGCGTCGACCACGCCGTATTTCTTCTCGTCGTCGCAATGCGGCGACATGGTCGGCGATCCCCAGGTCATCGGCAGGTCCTTGCGCAGATCGGCCATGCTCTTGTCCGGACTGCGGTCGAGCATGTCGCATACCGCCAGCGCGAAGATCATGCCGTCGTCGTAGCCGCGCCCGAACGGCTTGTTGAAGAAGAAGTGCCCCGATTTCTCGAAGCCGGCGATGGCGCCGAGTTCGTTCACCCGCCGCTTGATGTAGAAATGGCCGGTCTTCCAGTAGTCGGCCTTAACCTCGTTGGCCTTGAGCACCGGATCGGTGACGAACAGGCCGGTCGATTTGACGTCGACCACGAAGGTTGCGTTCTTGTGCAGCGCCGACATGTCGCGCGCCAGCATCACGCCCACCTTGTCGGCGAAGATCTCCTCGCCCTCGTTGTCGACAACGCCGCAGCGGTCGCCGTCGCCGTCGAAGCCCAGGCCGACGTCGGCCTTGTTGAGCAGAACCGCGTCGCGCATGGCGTGCAGCATCTTCATGTCTTCGGTGTTGGGATTGTAGCGCGGGAAGGTGTAGTCGAGCTCGCAGTTGAGCGGCACCACCTGGCAGCCGACGGCTTCGAGAACCCGCGGCGCGAAGGCACCGGCGGTCCCGTTGCCGCAGGCCGCCACCACCTTCAGCTTGCGCTTGATCTTCGGCCGCCTGGTGAGATCGGCGATGTATCGCTCGGGAAAATTCTCCACGAACACAAATGAACCGCCACC
>CAZUDR010000465.1:0-3048 GCA_964618715.1 uncultured Undibacter sp.
CCGCGCCGGCCCTCGATGCTCGGCACGACAACCCGCGCGCCCTTCTCCGGATCGAAGGCTGCAAGCAACTGGTCGATCAGCGCACTGCTGACCTGCGGCATGTCGCCGAGACATACGACAACGCCGTCGGCATCGTCGGGCACCGCGGCGATGCCCGTCTTCAGCGAGGTACCGAGCCCTTCGGCATAATCCGGATTGTGCACGTAGCGGACCGGCAGTTCCTTGAGCGCGGCTTCCACCTTCTCGCGTTCATGACCGGTGACGACGATGACCGGATCGGCGCGCGAGGCCAGCGCCTGCTCGGCGGCGATGCGCACCAGCGGCTTGCCGCCGATCTCGGCGATCAGCTTGTTGACCGCGCCCATGCGCGTGGACCGCCCTGCGGCCAGCACCAGCGCGGCGATGCGGCGGCCCTTTTCCGGCTCCTCTTCGTCGCGCGGCTGCGGCCGCGTGACGATTTCCATCAGCAGACCGCCGACGCCCATCCCGGTAATGTCGGCGCGGCTGACCGGCAGGCCCGCCAGCAGACGCATCAGCACCCAGTCGAATCCGTTCTCCTTCGGCGAACGTGCGCAGCCGGGCGCGCCCAGCACCGGCAACCCGTCGAGCCGGCCGATCAGCATCAGGTTGCCGGGATCCACCGGCATTCCGAAATGCTCGATTTCGCCGCCGGCCGCCTCCACCGCCGCCGGGATCACGTCGCGGCGGTCGGCAATTGCCGAGGCACCGAACACGATGACGAGCTCTGCGCCTTCCTTCAGCACCTCGCCGATGGCGCGCTGAAGCGCCGCCTGCTCGTGCGGCACCCGCCTCTCGGCAACGATCCTTGCGCCCGCCGGTTCGATGCGCGTGGTTGTAATCTTCAGCGTCTTGTCCACCACCTTGGACGCCAGCCCCGGCAGCAGCGTCGACACCACGCCGATCTTCCTGATCCTGTAGGGCTCGACCCGGATGACGGGTTCGGCCCTCACCGCCTGCGCTACCGCGGCATCGTGCGCGCGCGCCGATACCGCAAACGGAATGATCTTGACGGTGGCGATCATCTCGCCTTCCACCACCGGCTTGTAGGCGGTGAGCGTCGCAACCGTCACCGCCTCGTCGATCCGGTTGAGCGCATCGACGGCATCGCGTTCGACCACGAGCACGCCGGCACGCTCGGCAAACAGGTTGCAGCGTCCGGTGAAGGCACGGTCGACGCGCACGCCGCCGCCGGCGAGCGCGGCGGCGATATCGGCGGCAGCCTCGTCTTCCGCGACATCGCCCGGCTCGAGTCGCGCGACCACGATCTCCCTGACGCCGGCGCGGGCGAGCGCTTCCGCTTCCCTGGTACCGATCAGGGTGCCCTTCTTGAGCACAAGATCGCCCTGGCGGATCGAGTGCACTGCGGTGCCACCAATCGCCTCCTGGACGGTGACGGCGCCGAACTTCATGCCGCCTCCGCTTCCTTGTCGACTTTCACCCGCAGCGCCTGTGTGATCTCGGCCATGATGGCAACCGCAATTTCCGCCGGCGACACGGCACCGATCGGCAGGCCGATCGGTGCATGAATGCGGGCGATATCGGCGTCGGTCAGCCCGGCTTCCTTCAGCCGCTCCACCCGCCTGGCATGCGTTTTCCTCGAGCCGAGCGCACCGATATAGAAGCAGTCGCGCGACAGCGCATGTCTGAGCGCCGGGTCGTCGATCTTGGGATCATGCGTGAGCGCGACAAATGCCGTGTAGTGGTCGACATTGAGCGGCGGCAGCGCCTCGTCCGGCCATTCGGCGATCACATTGACGTCGGGGAAACGCTCTTCCGAGGCAAAGGCCGTACGCGGATCGACGATGGTCACGTCGTAACCAAGCAGTTTGCCGATCGGCGCCAGCGCCTGACTGATATGGACCGCACCGGTGATCACAAGCTGCGCAGAGGGTACGTGAACGGTAAGAAAGACACGGCCCTGCGATGTGTCCTCCATGCCGCTCTTGCCCATGCGCAAACGCTTCTCGATCGGCGCCCGCAGCGGATCCCTGGCGACGTCGGTGGCCTTGACCAGCCGCTGCGTGCCGCTGTCGACCTCGGTGACGACGACGACGGCATGGCGCGCGTCGCGCTCGGCATTGAGCTGATGCAGCAGGTCGACCTTCACCTAGTCCACCTTTTCCACGTAGACCCGGATGGTTCCGCCGCAGGACAATCCCACGTTCCATGCGGTCTCATCCGCGACGCCGAATTCCAGCATTTTGGGCTTGCCGCTTTCGATGACGTCGACGGCTTCTGCCACCACCGCGCCTTCGACGCAGCCGCCGGACACGCTGCCGAGGAAATTGCCGTCCTCGTCGATCACGAGGTTGGAGCCGACCGGCCTTGGCGCCGAGCCCCAGGTTTCCATGACCGTCGCCAGCGCCACGCCGCGACCGGCCTTGCGCCAGTCCTCGGCCGCCCTGAGGATGTCTTCATCGCGCGAGAGCATCGTGAAACTCCGTTCCCGGAAGTGTGATGTCCGGCTTTTGGCCGGTTTCCTGCTCATAAGGTAAGGCCATGAACGGCCGGAACAAGCCCGACCGTGGCACGCGGTAAACCTACGCCACCTCCTTCAGCATCGCCTTCGGATCGTGGCCCCGGGCCGGCGCGCCCGACAAGGCGGCGACCAGCTCCGTCATCGAGTCAAGATTGTGGATCGGACGCAGCTCGTCGACATGCGGCAGCATGGTGCGCACGCCCCTGGCGCGCGCCTCGAAACCCTCGAAGCGCAACAGCGGGTTCAGCCAGATCAGCCGCCGGCAGGAGCGGTGCAGCCGGTCCATCTCGAAGCCAAGCGTGTCGTCGGGATCGCGCTCCAGCCCGTCGGTGATCAGCAGTACCACCGCCCCCTGCCCGAGCACGCGGCGCGACCAGCGCTTGTTGAACTCGTGCAGCGAGGACGCGATGCGGGTGCGGGGCTGGCTGACTGAACGTGGAATCGAGCACCGATTGCTTTGCTGGGTCGGGGAAAAGCCCACCGCCGGGATTCAGGAGGCCGCGCGCTCGGCGCGCTACCGATTGATGTCCCAATGGTGCCGGGAGGCG
>CAZUDR010000466.1:0-3040 GCA_964618715.1 uncultured Undibacter sp.
GATCCGGGCCTACCGCGCGGCGTGGAAGGAGGCCGGGCACACGCGCACGCCGCGGGTGTCGGTGTCGCGCAGCATCTTCGCGCTCACCGACGACCGCGACCGCATGTATTTCGGCCGCGGCGGCGCGGAGGGCGACCAGGTCGGCATGCTCAGCGAGACCGAGCGCGCCATCTTCGGCCGCAGCTTCGCCGCCGAGCCGGACGCGCTGGTCGCGCAGCTGAAGACCGACGAGGCCATTGCCGAGGCCGACACGCTGTTGCTGACCGTGCCCAACCAGCTCGGCGTCGACTACAACGCGCACGTGATCGAGGCGATCCTCAAGCACGTCGCGCCGGCGATGGGCTGGCGGTGAGGAGTTTCAGCCCTGCCGACTCTCTCCGCCCTTATCCTGAGGAGCGCTCCGCAGGAGCGCGTCTCGAAGGATGCGGGCGGCCCCATGGTTCGAGACGCGCTGCTTCGCAGCGCTCCTCACCATGAGGCCGATTGAGGTCCGCGGGTTCGATCGGCACGTCACACGGATCGCGCCTCGCTCCGTCCGGACGGCGCGGTGCTACTGACTGATCTCCGGCTCGACCAGACGGGCGAGGTTGCGCAGCGACTGCTGCCAGCCGAGATAGCAGGCCTCCGCCGGAATGGCGTCGGGGATGCCCTCCTGCACGATGCTGAGCTCGGTGCCGACGGACACGGGCGTCAGCTCCACCGTCACCTGCATCTCGCCCGGCAGGCCGGGATCGTCGAACGTGTCGGTGTAGCGCACGCGCTCGCCGGGCACGAGCTCCAGGTACTTGCCGCCGAAGGCATGGCTCGCGCCTGTGGTGAAGTTGCGGAACGACATCCTGAAGGTGCCGCCGGCCTTCGCCTCGAGATGATGGACGGTGCAGGCGAAGCCGTCGGGCGGCAGCCATTTCGCCATGGCGTCGGCCTCGACGAAGGCGCGATACACCTTGTCGGGTTTGGTGGCGAGCACGCGGTGCAGGCGGACGGTACCAGGCATGGATGGTGTCTCCGGGGCGGGCGCTGCGACACGGCAACGGATCGCGACTTTATGTCTTTATAGCGCCGCCGCCGCGCTTTAACAGGCGGATATCCGGTTCCGGGTTCCGCGCGGTTCCCGGCGGCCGGAGCCGGACGACGAAACCATACAGCGACGGTGACCATGACGACGGGCAAGAGCGGCGCGACGGCCGGAAAGGCGGATTCGCCCGCCCGGCTGATCGACGCGAAGATCAAGAAGCTTGGCGACTGGCGCGGCGAGACGCTGGCGCGGGTGCGCAAGCTCATCCGCGAGGCCGATCCCGACGTCGTCGAGGAGGTGAAATGGCGCAAGCCGTCGAACCCGGGCGGGGTTCCGGTGTGGGAGCACGCCGGCATCATCTGCACCGGCGAGACCTACCGGGACAAGGTGAAGCTGACATTTGCCCGCGGCGCGTCGCTGAAGGATCCGGCGGGCCTGTTCAATTCAAGCCTCGACGGCAATATGCGGCGCGCCATCGATCTGCATGAAGGCGAGACGATCAACGCGACGGCGCTGAAGGCGCTCGTCCGCGCCGCCGTGGCGCTGAACACGGCCAGGGCCCGGGCCAAATGAAAGGCGTCAGGAAACGGGCCAAAGCCAGGCGGACGTCGCGCAGGGGCGGTGCGCGCAAACCGGCGGCCAGCGTCAGGAAGAGGGCGCCCGTAAAGCGCAAGCGCAAAACGCGCACGACGACAAAAGACCCGAACGTCGTGCTTCTCTCTGGCGGCAATCCGCAAATCGCGAAGGGCGACGGCGACGTTCCCGTGCAGGCCTACCTTGCGGCAATGCCGGGCTGGAAACGCGAGGTTGGCAAGCGTCTCGACGCGCTCATCGTGCGGACCGTGCCCGGCGTGCGCAAGGCGGTGAAGTGGAACTCACCATTTTACGGCATTGAGGGTCAGGGGTGGTTCCTGTCTTTCCATGTCTTCACGCGTTACGTCAAAGTGACATTCTTCCGTGGCGCATCGCTGCGGCCGGTCCCGCCCGGCGCCAGCAGGCAGAGGCACGTGCGCTACTTCGATATTCACGAGGACGACCAGCTCGACGAGGCGCAGATGGTGCGGTGGGTGAAGCAGGCCGCGGCCTTGCCCGGTTTTCCCGGGCGGTGAACCGCAGACCGGGGGCGCCCGGCTACTCCGCCAGCGCGGCGTCGGCCTCAAGGATGCTGTCGCCGCCGGCGGTGACGCTGCGCTCGAGGCCCTCGGCCTGCACCGCGACGTTGTCGGCGAAGAAGCGGGCGAGCGCGGTGCGTGCCGCGCCGTCGGCGTTGGCGCGCAGCGCGGCGAGCGCCTGCGACGCGAGCAGGCAGCCGCCGGCGGCGTTGCCGAACAGCCGGAGATAGGGCGTGGCGCCGGCGAGCGTCGCTTGCGAGCCCTTCTGCGCCAGCAGCCATTGCGTCGCGCGGTCGAGACTGTCGACCGCCCCGGTGAGCCGCGCGGCGGTGTCGCCGAAGCCGGGCGCGTTGCTCGCCTGCACCTCGCCGACGGTGGCGCGCAATTCGTCGAGATAGAAGCCGACCGTCGTGCCGCCCTCCAGCGGCACCTTGCGCGCCACCAGGTCGAGCGCCTGGATGCCGTTGGTGCCCTCGTAGATGGCGGCGATGCGCGCGTCGCGGAAATGCTGGGCGGCGCCGGTCTCCTCGATGTAGCCCATGCCGCCGTGCACCTGCACGCCGAGCGAGGCGACCTCGATGCCGATGTCGGTGGAGAAGGCCTTGGCCACCGGGGTGAGCAGCGAGGCGCGTTCGTGCGCGGCCTTGCGTGCCGCGTCGTCCTTGCTGCGCAGCGAGCGGTCGATGGCGACGCCGGTCTGGTAGCAGATCGCGCGCGCGGCGCCGGTCAGCCCGCGCATGGTCAGCAGCATGCGCTTGACGTCCGGATAGTGGATGATGGCGCCGGCGGCGCCCTGCCTGCGGTCGCGCGCGTAAGCCAATGCCTGCTGATAAGCGCGCTCGGCGATGGCCACGCCCTGCAGGCCGACGGCGAGGCGCGCCCGGTTCATCATGGTGAACATGCAGGCCATGCC
>CAZUDR010000467.1:0-3031 GCA_964618715.1 uncultured Undibacter sp.
GTCGATGCTGGTGGTGGCATCCGGCGCGCCCGGCGTGCCGGTGACCTGCTGCGCCCAGGCAGAGACGCAACCAAAAGCCAGAATGCCTGCGATCGAGACGAGGAAACGGTGGATATTCATCGCGCAAACTCCCCTTTAGCCCCGCGACACCACGGCGCGGGGCCCCATTGCAGCTTCACCGGGTGATCGGAAGAATCTAGTTGGACCTTGGCCCTATATTTGGCGCGCGGTCGTAAACAGCCGGGCGCACAACCTGCGCTTCAGCAACACGCAACCTCCTCATGTGCCGCTGTGCGCCAATCTGCGCGCGCAGGTTCTGGCCGCCTTGATCTGGGTCAAGAGGTGACGGGAGGGCCGCGTGATTCTTGATGCTGACGCGCGGCTTTTCAGGATGAGGCGGAGCCCGCGCTGACCGGAAGCACGACGACCTTTGCCCCGACGGTGGTGCGGTCGTAAAGATCGATCATGTCGTCATTGGTGAGGCGGATGCATCCCTGGGACACATTCGCGCCGATGGTCCATGGCTCGTTGGTGCCGTGGATGCGGTAGAGCGTGTCCTTGTTGCCCTGCCACAGGTAGAGCGCGCGGGCGCCGAGCGGGTTCTGCTCTCCGCCCGGGACTCCCATGCCGCTCTGCAGTTCGCGCAATTGCGGCCTGACCTTCGGATGCTTGTCCAGATATTCGGCGGTCGGATACCAGTCCGGCCATTCCTGCTTGTTGCGCACAGTCGCGACGCCGGCCCATCCGGCGTCTTCGGCGCCGACACCGACGCCGTAGCGGATGGCCTCGCCGCCCTCCTGCACCAGGAAGAGGTAATGCTTCGCCGGGTCGATGACGATCGTGCCCGGCTTTTCCGACGTCTTGTACGCAACGGTCGTGCGCCGGAACCTGGGGTCGGGAGCCGCGTAGATCACCGTGCCGGCACAGCCGGCGAGGCAACAGGAGACACCGGCGGCCCCACCCGCGAGGAACGTGCGGCGGCTCAATGCAGTCATGACCGAAGCAATCTCTCCGCCGGCAATCTTAGCGATGGTCGGCACGCCCGGGCAATCAGTAAGGCCCGGTATCCGGGTAGTGCCTTACGCCCTGTCCTCATGCCGGGGAGCGCACCGCGAGGTGCGCGTCTCGACGCATGAGGCCAGGGTGTGGCTACCGTGGCCGCCTCCATCCTTCGAGACGCGTCGCTTGCGCGACGCTCCTCAGGATAAGGCGGATCATCATCGATGCGCACCACGCTGCTACTCGGGCGCCGCTGCCGACGCCTCCTGCCGCGCCGGCCCGACATAATCGACCTTCACCCTGGCAAGGCCGCGATCGTAGAAGCCGAGCACCTTGGCCGCCTTCGCCGACAGGTCGATCACGCGTCCGCCGGCATAGGGGCCGCGGTCGTTGACGCGCACCGTCACAGAACGCCGGTTGTCGAGATTGGTGACGCGCACGGTGCAGGGGATCGGCAGCGTGGGGTGCGCGGCGGTGAGCGCGTGCATGTTGAAGGTCTCGCCGGCGGCGGTCGTGCGGCCGTGAAATCCGGGCCCGTACCATGATGCCGTGCCGACGGTGCTGTAGCCGCCTGTCTTGTGACGCGCCTGCTTGCGCGCGGGTGCCGCTCTGGCGGTGTGCGTCCGCCGTTGCGTCTTCGTGTGCGTACTCACCGCGGTCCGCGCGCCCGCATCGTTGCTGCGGGCGGCGCGGTTGCCGTTGCTGACGTTGCCGGCGCACGCGGCGAGCGCGAGACAGCCGGCACCCAGGGCGGTGAGCTGCGCGATGCGGCCCAAGCGGCCGATACGCAAGACCCCTTCCATCATCGCCTTGACCCCCCGGTTGCCCCCCGGGTGCCCGCATGAACGCTAGCCGCATGCATGCGTGTCGCGGCGGTACTGATGGGTGGCCGTGCATTCGGCGCGCGGGTGTGACATCGCGGCTACAGACAGGCGACGCCCGGGGTATGGTTGGCCGAAACGGATTCACGGAAGGAGCGGTCCATGCCGGAAGTCAGCGAACGGTCCGAGCTCGAGCAGCGCCTGCGGCGGCTTCCCGGACAGCTTGCGCTCGCGCTGGTCAACGCGACGGTGGTGCTGGTCATCGTGGCCGCCATCCTGGTGATCGTCGCGTTCAACCGTATCGAGCATGCGGCGGAGCGAGTCTCGGTGGCCATGACCGAGGCGGTGCTGGCGCGGGTCGAGGTCGAGCCGGCGCGGCTGGTCGGGCGACTGCAGGCGACGGCGGCGCAGGTCCGCGACATCCGCACGGGGATCAGGGACATCCGGGAAGGCGGCGCGCAGCGCGCCGAAGGACTCGAACGGCAGATCGCTGCGCTGACGGAAACGCTGAACGGGCTGCGCGACGATGTCAGGAAACTGACCGAAGCCAAAACGCAGCTCTCCGACGAGGCGATCCGCGCGCTCGGCAGCTCGGTCACCGACGGCCTGCTGCAATTGCGCAACTGCCGGCCGGCGCAGGCGCCGGGCGCTCCGGCGACGTGAGGGGCACCGGTCTCTTCGGCGTTGTTCCTCATGCTGAGGAGCGCGCCGCCAGGTGCGCGTCTCGAAGCATGAGCCGGAGCGATGTCGTGCAACTCTCTCCGTTCGTTCCCGTCCCCGCCTGCGCGGGGACAGGCTCCAGCGGGAACCCAGTATTTCAAGACCTCGCCAGCGGCTTCTGGATCCCCGCTTGCGCGGGGACGAACGGAGTTACCGTACCTCTTCACCCGGGCATGACGGCGCACGGGGAAGCGTGATACCAAGCGGGCCGCAAGGGAACGGGACTTACGCAATGACCATCACCACGGCGATGAAAAAGGTGCCGCAGCCGGCGGCCGGCCTGCTCGAGGCGTTCCGCGATGCGCCGACCTCGATCATCAGCGACAACCTCGAGCGGCTGCCGGGCGCGGTGGGGCTGAAGCCCTTTCACCGCGGCGGCGCGCTGCTTGGCGTCGCCTTCACGGTGCAGACGCGGCCCGGCGACAACCTCGCCATCCACCAGGCGCTGGAGCTGGTCGGGCCGGGCGACGTCATCGTGGTCGACGGCGGCG
>CAZUDR010000468.1:0-3022 GCA_964618715.1 uncultured Undibacter sp.
CGTTGTCGGCGATGCGGATGTCGACGTTCGGGCAGGCCGGACCGACGGTGTCGGAATAGATGGCGCCGTCCGGCTGCGCGGTGAGATACAGGAAGGCTTCGGTCTGCCCGTAGAGCTGCTTCAGGTTGAGCCCGATCGAGCGATAGAAGGCGAAGAAGTCCGGTCCGATCGCCTCCCCGGCGGTATAGGCGGTGCGCACGCGCGAAAAACCGAGCACGTTCTTGAGCGGGCCATAAACCAGGATATCGCCGAGCCAGTAAAGCAACCGGCCACCCGGCGGCACGTGCTCGCCGTTGAGGATACGCTCGCCGTATTTCCGTGCGACGCCGATGAAGTAGTTGAACATCTTGCGCTTGAGAAAGCCCGCATCCTCCATGCGGATCATCACGCGGGTGAGAAGCACCTCCAGCGTGCGTGGCGGCGCAAAATAGAAGGTCGGCCCGATCTCGCGAAGATCCTGCATCGCAGTGTCGGTGTTTTCGGGACAGGCGATGCAGAAGCCGGCAACCAGACCCTGCGCGTAATTGAGATAGTGGTCGCCAACCCAGGCGAGCGGCAGGTAGGCAAGAGAAACATCCTGCTCGGTCAGGTGATCGAAGGCGACGGTGTCCGCCGCGGCACTGATCGAGCGCTCACCGGTGAGGACCACACCCTTCGACTGTCCCGTGGTGCCGGAGGTGTAGAGGATGATGGACGGGTCCGAGCCCCTTCCCTCGGCGATCTCCTTGTCGAGCCAGGCGCCCAGTGCAGCGTCGTCGCGAAGGGCCCGGCGACCGTCCTCAATGACGTCATCCATGGCGTGCAGCCGGCTTTGGTCATAGTCGCGCAGGCCCCGCTTTTCGTCGTAGAGCATCTGCTCGAGCCTGGGCAGGCGGTCCATCACCGACTGGATCTTGTCGACCTGCTCCTGGTCCTCCACCGCGGCAAAACGCACCTCGGCGTGCGACAGTACGAAGGCAAGCTCGTCGGCGACCGCGTCGGCATAGACCGGTACCGGCACCGCGCCCAGCGCCTGCGCCGCCATTATCGACCAGTACAGCCTCGGCCGGTTCGCGCCGACGATGGCAATGGTCTCGCCGCGCCTGAGGCCGAGCCGATGCAGGCCCACCGCATAGGCGCGGACGATCTCGAGCGCCTGCGCCCACGTCCAGGTCTGCCAGATGCCGAGATCCTTGTGCCGCATCGCCGGCCGGGAACCGAACGATTCCGCGTTACGAACCAGCAGTTTGGGAAACGTGTCCGCTCGCGCGGCGGCCTTAGGCGCCACAGCCTGTCCCTCCCGTTTGGCCACACTTCAGGGTGTCGCCGCCTCCGTACGCCGCCTTTTTGGTCCGGCGGGCTTGTTTGTCTGGATATGAAAACACCGCCACCGGCCGGTCAAGCCTCCGGCACACTGGAAATTGGTCGCAATCGCGTGAGGTAAACTACTCGGCGGCCTTGAGAAACGGCTCGACCGCACTGCGGAACTGCTCGCGCAGGGCGGCCTCCTCCGCCCTGGCGGCGGTCAGATGCCGCTGTTTCACCGGGCCGAACCCGCGGATCTTTTCCGGAATGGCGGCGAGCGCCACCGCGGTGTGGTGGTTGGCCGGGGTCAGTTCGGCAGTGATGTCGGCGAGCAGCGCCTCGTAGTCGGCGATCAGCCTCCGTTCGGTGCGTCGCTCGCGCGAATAGCCGAACGGATCGAGCAGCGTGCCGCGCAGGAACCTGAACTTCGACAGGATACGGAAGGCCGTCAGCATCCAGGGGCCGAATGACATCTTCTTCGGCTCGCCGGTGAGCGGATCGGTACGTGCGAACAGCGGCGGCGCCAGATGGAATTCGAAGCGCAGGCGATCGCCGTCGAACGAGGAGCGGACCCGCTCGACGAAATTGCTGTCCGCGTAAAGCCGCGCGACCTCGTATTCGTCCTTGTAGGCCATCAGCTTGAACAGATAGCGCGCCACCGCTTCTGCCAGCGCCGACTGGCCGGGGACTTTCTCCGCCTCGGCGGCACGTACCTTCTCGACCAGACTGCTGTAGCGACGCGCATAACGTCGACTCTGATAGGCGGTGAGGAACGCCACACGCCGGTCGACGGTTTCGGCGAACGAGCGTGACAGACTGAGCGAGTCGTTGGCTTCGTCCGACGGTGGCGTGATCAGCCCTTCCACCGCCTTGCGATCGACCGCCGCGCGCCGGCCAAAGCGGAAGGCGGCGATGTTCATCGGCACCGCCTGCCCGTTCATGTCGATTGCCTTCTCGATCGCCTCGGCCGTCAATGGCAGCGCGCCGAGCTGATAGGCATAGCCGAGCATGAACATGTTGGCGCCGATCGAGTTGCCCAGCAACGCCGTGGCAAGCCGGCCGGCGTCGACGAAGTGGCTTCGCTCGCGCCCGGCGTGATCGACAATGGCGCGCTTGAGGCGTTCCGCCGGCAGCGAGAAATCGGCATGACGGGTAAAGTCACCGGGCAGGAATTCGGCGGTGTTGATGACGACATGGGTGCCGCCCTGCTTCATGGCGCCGAGTACCTTCTTGTTGCCTGCAACCACGATATCTCCGCCAAGCACCAGATCTGCGCCGCCGGCAGCAACCCGAATGGCGTGGATGTCCTCCGGCGTGTTGGCGATCCGGATGTGGCTGTAGACGGCACCACCCTTTTGCGCCAGGCCCGCCATGTCGATGACGCCGGCACCCTTGCCTTCGAGATGAGCCGCCATGGCGACGATGGCACCGATGGTCACGATACCGGTGCCGCCAATGCCGGTAACAATGATGCTGTAGGGATGGTTGGCAAGCGGCAGCGCAGGCGTCGACGACCACCAGGGCGATCAACATCGAGATTCTCTTCACATTCAGCATGGACGTGATCTCCTTCATGGCCTACGAATCACTGTCATTTTGGAGGGGGATGGTTACGGTCACCCTCGTACCGGTTTGATACTGACTTTCGATCGAAAGGCCGTACTGCTTGCCGTAATACAATTCGATGCGTTTGTTGACGTTTACCAGGCCAAATCCGCCGTCTTTTCCCGGAACTGTC
>CAZUDR010000469.1:0-3010 GCA_964618715.1 uncultured Undibacter sp.
TTTGGCCTTCTCCAGGGCCACCACCTGGGCCTCCGTAAGGACCAGCCCCTCTTCCTGTAGCGCGCCAATCTGGAAGAGAAGAGCGCGACAATCTGGATGAGACTCTGGTGCCGCGATAGTGGTGATGATTGCGGCATTGATAGTCGCGCGCAAGCGGTATTTTCAGTTTGATTGTCGCGGCGCGTCAATCAGTTGCGGTGTTGGCAGTTGCGGTGTTGGCAGTTGCGGTGTTGGCAGTTGCGGTGTTGGCGGGTGTTGCATATGAGGCGGGCCGTCCCGGACCTTTTCTTTTGATCGCCTCGCGTCGCCGATAGCTTTCGACATTCATCTCGAAGATGGTGGCGTGATGAACGAGGCGGTCGACGGCGGCGAGGGTCATGGCCGGATCAGGAAAGACCTTTCCCCACTCGCCGAATGGTTGGTTGGCGGTGATCAGCGTCGATCGTCGCTCATAGCGGGCGCCGATAAGTTCGAAGAGCACGCTGGTTTCGGCCTGATCTTTGGTGACGTAAGCGAGATCATCAAGGATAAGGAGATGGAACTTGTCGAGTTTATTGAGCGCACTCTCGAGTGCCAGGTCCCGCCGGGCGGTCTGCAGTTTTTGGACGAGGTCGGTTGTTCTGGTGAACAGCACGCGCCAGCCGTTCTCGATGAGGGCTAGGCCGATGGCCGAGGCCAGATGGCTTTTGCCGCCGCCGGGCGGCCCGAACAGGAGCAGGTTCGCGCCTTTTTCCAACCATCCGTCGCCGGCGACGATCGCCATGATCTGGGCCTTTGAGATCATCGGCACGGTGTCGAAGTCGAAGCTGTCGAGGGTTTTTCCCGGTAACAGCCGGGCCTGGGCGAGATGGCGCTCGATACGGCGGCGGTCGCGTTCGGCCAGTTCATGTTCGGCGAGTGCGGCCAGGAAGCGGGCCGCGGGCCAGCCTTCCTTGTCGGCCTGATCGGCAAATTGTGGCCACATGACCTTGGCTCCCGGCAGGCGCAGCTCGTTGAGAAGGAGGCTGAGCCTTGCCGGATCGATGGTGTCGTTCGCCTTCATGGCGCGTCCCCCGTCAGGCCGGTGCCGATCAGGGCCTCGTAGACATCGAGGGGCGCGAGATGGACGACGACATCGGGCAGTTGAGCGGGATCGGGAGCGAAGCGTGTCCGCAAAGCGGCCATGTCCGGCAATTGCCCTGCCTGCAGGCCGGCGGCCAGTTCACCGGCCAGTTCGGCTTCGCAGTTGCGCTCATGAGCGATGGCGAGCAGTTCGACCATGATCCGGCATGCCTGCCGCTCGGACAGGCGCTCCAGGAGCGCCTCGAAGGTTTGCCGATAGGCTTGGCGCGGGAACAGCTGGTCGCGATAGACGAGGTTCAAGAGCGCCATCGGCTTGCGCCTGAGCGAATGGATGACATGGCGATAATTGACGACCTGGTCGTGCTTGCCCGATGGTGTGGCGCGCCCGCGCGGCAGCGTCATGAGAGGAGTGCCGCCGATAAAGACGTCGAGCCGGTCGTCATGGAGGCGCACCCGGAGCCGGTGTCCGATCAGGCGTGAGGGCATGGTGTAGAACACCTTGCGCAGGGTGAAGCCGCTTGAGGAGGTAACGCGCACGGTGACGTCCTCATGGTCCGTGGTTCGCCGGTCGGGCAGTTGGCGCAGATTGGCGCGTTCGACATCGATGCGCTTTGCATTGCGGGCGTTGCGACGACTGACGATCTCATCGACAAAGCGGCGGTAGTCGGCCAGATCGTCGAAATCGCCGGAGCCTCTCAGCAGAAGCGCGTCCTCGATGGCGCGCTTGAGATGGCCGTGCGCCCCTTCGATGGCGCCGTTCTCATGGGCGATGCCGGCATTGTTGCGGGTCGGCGTCATGCCGTAATGGCGGCATAATTCCTCGTAGCGCCGCGTCAAATCCTGTTGCGCCTGCCTGTCGAGATTGCGGAACGCGGCCGAGAGGCTGTCCGTGCGATGTTCGCGGGGCACGCCGCCAAGGAACCACAAGGCATTCTGAAGGCCTTCGGCCAAGGCAACGAAACTCTCGCCGCCGAGCACCACATGGGCGTGCTCAAAGCCGCAATAGGCCAGCCTGAAATGATAGAGCCGGTGATCGAGCGGCTGGCCGGCGATGGTGACGCCGGCCTTACCCATATCGGTGAAATCCGACAGGCCGACGCGGCCGGGCTCATGCGACTGCCGGAAAATGATCTCCTGCTCCTCGCCGTGCACGGCCCGCCAGGCGCGGATGCGCCGTTCCAGTGTTCGGCGAATACCATTGCCCAGGTCCGGATGGCGCCGCATCATCTCCTCGAAGATGGCGACGGGACGAATACCGGGCGTCGCCTTCAGCAGCGGCACGACTTCCGTCTCGAAAATACGGCCAAGCGGATCGGCACGGCGGCGTCCGCGCGGTGTCTTCTTCTGTGACGGCAGTCGCGGGTCGTTCTCGATGCGATAGGCCGTGGCAATGCTGATCGACGTCCTCGCTGCCGCGGTGGCCGTCGTGTTGGTCTTTTTGAGCTTCATGTAGAGCCTCATCTGGTGATCGGTTACGTGGCGGCCGGGCACGAGGGCGATTCCTCCCAAAACGGAAAAATCACCGGGATACCCGGCCGACCGCAAACACCAGACAAACGCCCCAAAAGACGCTTGCCGCCGCCGGCTTGAAACTCCGGTCGGGCTACACCCTCACTACATTCCAAGCCGGCGGCGGCATTCTCATCTTGATTGACGCAACGCTCTCACTTTGATTGTCGCGCTGCAGGCTGGCCCGACGCCGAGGTGATCGATGACGACCTTGGCCGATCGGGCGCGGGCGGACGGCGGCCCGGCTTCGAGAAGCTTCTGGCCGCGATCTGCGAGGGCCGAGTCGGCGCCGTTTTGTCGTTGGAGGCCTCGCGGCTGGCCCGAAACGGGCGCGACTGGCACACGCTCCTTGAGTTTTGTGGCATCGTCGGGACGCTGATCGTCGACGAGGACGGCACCTACGACCCGGCCTCGCCCAACGACCGGCTCCTGCTTGGCA
>CAZUDR010000470.1:0-3005 GCA_964618715.1 uncultured Undibacter sp.
AGAAATCTATCTCAACGTTGCCGTCGGCGGGGTACTGACCGGGCTCGTCTACGGGCTGATGGCGCTCGGGCTGTCGGTCATCTTCGGCGTGGTGCGGGTCGTCAATTTCGCCCACGGCGAGATGATGACGATCGCGATGTATCTGGCGATCGTGCTGTTCGTTAAGCTCGGCTTCGATCCGTTGCTGATGCTGGCCCCGATCGCCATCGTGCTGTTTGCGGGCGGCTATATGCTGCAGGCGACGGTGATCAACAGATTCATCACGCGGCCTGAGCACAGCCAGTTCCTGCTGCTGGTCGCGATCGCAATCATCATCGTCAACGTCCTGTTGATCATCTTCGGGCCTGACGCCCAGAGCGTGCAGACGTCCTATTCGTTCGACAGCTATCAGGTTGGCGCGCTCATCATCGATGCCACCAAGCTCTATGCCGGCGGTGCGGCGATCCTGGTCGCCATGGCGCTGGTGGCATTCTTCCAGTTCACCACGCTGGGGACTGCGATCCGGGCCTGCGCCGACAACCACACCGGCGCGCAGGTGGTCGGGCTCGACGTCAACCGGCTCTACGCGCTGACCTTCGGCCTCGGTGCGGCCTGCGTCGGCGCGGCCGGAACGATGCTGGTTATCATCGTTGACGTCACGCCGGCGCTCGGGCCGGCCTATACGCTTCTTGCATTCGTCATTGTCATCACCGGCGGGCTGGGGTCGATGACGGGTGCGCTGCTCGGCGGCGTGCTGATCGGCCTCACCGAGGCCATGGCGGGCCTGCTGTACACGCCGTCGGCAAAATCGATGTTCGCCTTCGCCATCCTGGTGCTCGTGCTGCTGTTCCGGCCGCAGGGCATTGTCGGCAAGAGGGCGGCATGATGGCGCGTCTGTTCGATGGTGTGACGGTCGCCGGACAGGCGCTCCTGATCGTTATCGTTGCGCTGGCGCTGGCCGCGCCGTTCTTCGTCGACGACTATCTGCTCAGCGTGCTCATCGTCACCCTGTATTTTGCCTACACCGGTCAGGCCTGGAACGTGATGATGGGTTTTGCCGGGCAGCTGTCGCTCGGCCACGCCATCTATGTCGGTCTCGCCGGCTACACGGCCGCGGTCCTGTTCGTGGAACTGCAGATCAGTCCGTGGATCGGCATTCTGGTTGCGATTCCGGTCGCGGTTCTTTGCGGCGGGATCATCGGATTTCTGGCGTTTCGCTTCCGCGTCTCCGGCGTCTATTTCGCGATCCTGACCATCGCTTTTGCCGAATTCGCCCGCATCGGCTTCGATCATTTTACCGCGGTCGGCGGCTCGGCCGGCCTGTTTCTGCCGGTCGCCGGCTACGCCAAATTCGATCTCTGGTATCTGCGCGGCGGACCGGAAATGTTCTACTACCTGATGCTCGCCATGGTCATCGCGGCCTTTGTCATCTGCCGCGCCCTGCTGCACAGCCGGGTGGGCTACTACTGGCTGGCAATCCGCGAGGACGAGCAGGCCGCGCGCGCTCTGGGCATCGACACTTTCCGGTACAAGATGATCGCCGTGCTGGTCTCCGCCGGCTTGACCGCGCCCGCCGGCGTGTTTCTCGCCTTCTATCACAACAACCTGTTTCCCGAGCAGATCTTCCATATTTCGCAGTCGATCGAGATCATCCTTGCGCCGATTATCGGCGGTATCGGCACGCTGTTCGGGCCGATCATCGGCGCGGCATTGCTGCAATGGCTCGCGGAAAGCCTGCGTGTCGCGCTTGAGGCGATCGGCGTCGATGTGCCGGGCTCCAAGCAGGTGTTCTTCGGTGTCCTGCTGCTGCTGGTAGTGATCGCGGTGCCGGAAGGGCTGTGGCCGTGGATAGCGGCCAGGTTCCGCCTGACGGAGCGCAAACCATGACCGCGCTTCTGAGGGTCGACGGCGTCAGCAAGCGCTTCCGCGGTCTCGTCGCCGTGGACAATGTATCGTTTGAAGTGCCGGAAGGCGCGATCTTCGCGGTCATCGGTCCCAACGGCGCCGGCAAGACCACGCTGTTCAACGTGATTGCCGGCGAGTTCAGGCCGGACGGTGGATCGATCGCCTTTGCCGGGGAGAAGATCGACGGTCTGTCCCCGGACCGGATCTGCCGGCGCGGCATCGGCCGCACCTTCCAGATCGTAAAGCCGTTTCCCGGCCTCAGCGTCGAGGACAATGTCATGGTCGGCGCGCTGCTGCACCGGCGCACGCCGCGCGAGGCACGCGAATGGGTTCATCAGGTGCTCGAGCGGCTTGATCTGCACGACAAACGCCATCAGCTCGCCTCGGCGCTGACCTTGCCGGATCGCAAGCGTCTGGAAGTGGCCCGTGCGATTGCCACCGAGCCGAAACTGCTGCTGCTCGATGAAGTGATGGCGGGACTGCGCCCGACCGAGAGCGACCGCATGGTCGATGTCTTCCGCCGTCTCAACAGGGAGCACGGCGTCACCATCCTGCTGATCGAGCATGTCATGCGGGCGGTGATGGCGCTCGCCTCGCGGATCCTGGTGCTGCACCACGGCGCCGCCATTGCGGAAGGCGCACCGGAAGAGGTGGTGCGTGACCAGGCGGTGATCGACTCCTATCTCGGCGCGGAGGAGCTCACCTGATGCTGACGGTCGAGAACCTAGACGTCTTTTACGGCGACGCCCAGGCGCTCGATCGGGTAACGCTGGAGGTCGCGGAAGGTGCGATCGTTGCCATCGTCGGCGCCAACGGTGCCGGCAAGACGTCGCTCATCCGTACCATCGCCGGCATGCACCGGCCGGCGCGCGGCCGCATCATCTATCGCGGCGAGGACATCGCCGGCTGGCCCAGTCATCGCGTGTGCGATCTCGGCATCGGCCAGGTGGCCGAGGGACGCCAGGTGTTTCCCAGCCTGTCGGTGATCGAGAACCTGACCATGGGCGCGCTGCTGCCGCGGGCGCGCCCCCACCGCGAGGTCAATCTCGAACGGGTTTATGCGCTGTTTCCCACGCTGGCGGAACGGCTCCGCGCGCAGGGCTACGCGACCGCGGCGGTCA
>CAZUDR010000471.1:0-2998 GCA_964618715.1 uncultured Undibacter sp.
CGCCGACATGACGGTCGAGACGCCCGAGGTGGTGGCGGAGCGCATCCGCCGCGCGTTGCCGTACGTGTCGGCTGATCGCATCGGCGTGGCGCCCGACTGCGGGCTGAAATACCTGCCGCGCGACGTGGCCTTCGGCAAGATGCGCGCGATGGTCGAGGGCGCCGCAATCGTGCGCGGGGAACTGCAAGGCTGAGCGCAGGCGTGGGCCGTGACGGATTGGCCGGTCATTGCCCGCGCAAGCGGGCAATACGGTACACACGGCCGGTGGTGATCAGATCGGGAAGATTGTGAATACCGGATGCCCCGCTTTCGCGGGGCATGACATCGCGAGGAGTCCTCATGTCGGCCAAACTCCTTCCTACCTCCCTCGTCGGCTCGTACCCGCAACCGGACTGGCTGATCGACCGCGCGCGGCTGTCGAAGATGGTGCCGCGGGTGCGCATGGACGATCTTTGGCTGCCCGGCCGGAAGGACCTGCAGGCGAAGCAGGACGAGGCCGTGCTCGCCGCCATCCGCGACCAGGAGGAGGCCGGCCTCGACATCATCACCGACGGCGAACAGCGGCGGGAGAGCTACTCCAACTATTTCGCCACCGCGCTGGAGGGCGTCGATACCGACAATCCCGGCACCACCATCAACCGCTCGGGCAAGCCGATCCCGGTGCCGCGGGTTACCGGAAAGATTCGTCGAAAACATCCGGTCGAGGTGCGCGATCTCGAGTTCCTGCGCGCCAACACGGGCAAGCCGGTGAAGGTGACCGTCCCCGGTCCCTTCACCATGTCGAAGCAGGCGCAGAACGAGTTTTACGCCGGCGACGAGGAGATGGCGCTCGACTACGCGGCCGCCGTCAACGAGGAGATCAGGGACCTGTTCGCCGCCGGCGCCGGCATCGTGCAGATCGACGAGCCGTGGATGCAGCAGCATCCCGATGCCGCGCGTGCCTACGGCCTGAAGGCGCTCGATCGTGCGCTTGACGGCGTCAGCGGCACGGTCGCCGTGCACCTGTGCTTCGGCTATGCGGCGGTGGTGCACGAGAAACCGGGCGGCTACTCCTTCCTGCCCGAACTTGAAGGCTCGAAGGTCGCACAGGTGTCGATCGAGGCGGCGCAGCCGAAGCTTGATCTGGCCGTGCTCGACCGGCTGCCGACCAAGACCATTATCCTCGGCGTCATCGATCTCGCCGACCTGGCGGTGGAGACGCCGGATACCGTGGCATCGCGCATCCGCAAGGCGCTGCCGCATGTTCCGGCGGAGCGTCTTGTGATCGCGCCCGATTGCGGCATGAAATACCTGCCCCGCGACGTCGCATTCGGCAAGTTGTGCGCCATGGTCAAAGGCGCCGAGATTGTGCGCAAGGAGCTGGGGCAATCAGCATGACGACTAAGAAGGTTTGACTCGATCAACTGCACACAAAAAATGCGACCCGCCCGGTCGGGGACACCGGGCGGGTCTTGAGGATCGGCGCAGGGATGGACGGGGGCGGGCGCCGATCGAAACTTTCAGATCAGTAGTCGTCGCAAACCTTGATCAGGCGCGGCTCGCCCCAGCGGTTGTAGCGGCGCACGTAGCGGCAATCGCGATCGACATAGACCGGGCTGGTAGCGATGGTGGCGCCAGCCAGCGCGCCGACGGCGAGGCCGATACCGAGGCCGGTGCCGAACCGCGGACGGGCCTGGGCTTCGCCGCTGGTGGCGGCAAAGGTGCCGGCCAGCGTGGCGACGGCGAGGGTGGCTGCGATGATTTTCGATCGGGTATTGGTCATGGCTGTTTCCATCCGGTTGATCCTCGGCGGCGCATCGGCCGCACTGTCCATGGGTCGCGGCCGGTAGTAGAAAGGTTCAAAGAAAATCGTCGCCCGCTTGCCGGAGGGCGGCCCGGCATGGGAATGAGGCCAAATGACGAGAATTACAGCGATTTTTCTAAGCCTGGTGGCCGTCCTGCCGTCGGCCCAGGCGCAGGAACTCGCCAAGGTCCGCTTCGGCACCAACTGGGTGGCGGAGGCCGAGCACGGCGGCTTTTACCAGGCGCTGGCCGACGGCACCTACAGGAAGCACGGGCTGGAGGTGACCATCATTCCCGGCGGCCCCAATGTGAACAACCGTATCCTGCTGCCGGTCGGCAAGCTCGACTTCTACATGAGCGCCAATTCGCTGCAGGCCTTCGACGCGGTCGAGCAGAACGTCCCGACCGTCGCAGTGGCGGCAAGCTTCCAAAAAGACCCGCAGGTGCTCCTCGCCCATCCGGGCATTGCCGAAAAATTCGAGGACCTGAAGAAGCTCACCCTGTTCGTCTCCAAGGAAGGCATTGTCGGCTATTTCCAGTGGCTGAAGGACGAGTACGGCTTCGACGAGGACAAGGTGAAGCCCTACACCTACAATCCGCAGCCGTTTCTCGCCGACAAGCAGTCGGCAATGCAGGGTTACGTCACCTCCGAGCCGTTCCTGGTCGAGAAGATCGGCGGCTTCACGCCAAAGGTATTTCTCCTCACCGACTACGGCTTCAACAGCTACTCGACCCTGATCGAGACCCGTCGTGAGCTGGTGGAGAAGAACCCGGCCCTTGTGCAGCGCTTCGTCGATGCATCGGCCATCGGCTGGTACAATTACCTCTACGGCGACCCTTCCGCCGGCAACGCGCTGATCAAGAAGCACAACCCGGAAATGAGCGACGACCTGCTCGCCTACTCGATCGCCAAGATGAAGGAGTACGGCATCGTCGATTCCGGCGATACCCTGAAGCACGGTATTGGCGCCATGACCGACGCGCACTGGAAGAGCTTCTTCGACAAGATGGTGCACGCCGGCGTGGTCAAGTCCGGTCTCGACTATCGCAAGGCCTACACGCTGCAGTTCGTCAACAAGGGCGTTGGTGTCGACTTGCGGCCTAAATGACTTCATCGGCATCCGCAATCGTCTCGCTCCTTGACGTCGCCAAGACGTTCGACAGCGGCACGGTGGCGCTCGACCGCTTCGACCTCTTGGTGCGTGACGGCGAGTTC
>CAZUDR010000472.1:0-2997 GCA_964618715.1 uncultured Undibacter sp.
TCGGCCCGGCGCTTTTCGTATTCGATTTGATGTTACGGATCTGGACGCGAAAATCGATTTCGACTTTATACACGGAGGATCAGATCCGACGGAGAATTTCAGAGATGCGCCTGTCGTAAAACTGCGATCCGACGCGCTTATGAACCTGTTTTCCTTCGATTGGGGCTATGACACGTTGTATATCGGGGGCCGGTACGAGACTGACTCGGCCGGGCAGAACAATCTGGCGAATATCTTCCGGTTCTCGACTCAAAATTACCAGGGCGTTTATTACGATCTCGGAGGAGTCTTTCTCGTATTGCGGGACCGGTTTCAGAAGCGGCCCAAATACCTGCCCCTCAGATGAGCTGCCCGGGGTCCTGTCCGGACCGCCATGAACGTTGAGTGAGAGGCGCACGGGCGCGGCGGATGTCTTGCGCAGGGAAAGCCGAGTATCTCAACCCCTGATCGCGGCCTTGCTCGGACCTCTCACATCCCATAATTGTACTCCGGTGATCGCTGTGCGATTTTCGGCTGCAAGCAACGGGGGATACCTTGGATCGGAAGCAGGGAGATGCCGCGCCGGAAATTGTTGGCGCGGGCGATCCGAGTGACATGATCCGCGACTTCGTCAAATCCCAGGGCCAGGTCGCGGACAGCGATACCGGATTCTCAGACGACGTTGATCTCTTCGACTACGGCTATCTTGATTCATTCGGCATCGTCGGGCTGATCGAATCCGTTTCCCAGACCTACAATGTCGACCTTTCCGGCGTCGATTTTTACGAGCCCGGAAAGCGCACCATCCGCGGCATTGCGCATTTGGTCGAGGAGAAAATCGCCGCGCGCGACGGTCAGCAATGACAAATATCCGTGTGGAGTGCGATGCCGGCAGCGCCGACGTTCGACAATGCCTTTACGCCGCCGCCTTTCTCGTACCGGGCATCAAATCCGTCACATATGAAGCGCCGGCCTGGCATTTCGAAATCGAGCAGCCGGTCGACGCGGCGCAATTGACCGAACGCCTGAGCAAGCTTGTAGCGCGCTTCAGCAGTCCGCCGATCGAGCCGCGCGAGGTCTTCCGCAACGACCCGCCCGCCGGCGCAAAGCTACCGGGTCTGCCGCCCGAACTCCCGTTTGCGCAACCGATCGCGCTCGGCCTTAATGTGTATTCGGCCGGATTTGCGAGACTTGTGCGTTTTCTCGACGCCGAAATCGTTCGCCGCTTTGCCGCCGAGTTTCACCCGCGCGAAGAGTCCTATCCGAATGTCATACCGCTCGAAAGCCTGTGGCGCGCAAACCACCTCAGCGGCTTTCCCGAGCACCTTCATCTGCTGACGCACCTTGCAGAAGATGTCGACGTACTTGATGCATTTGTTAATCGCGCGCGCGAATTCCGCGTCGACAGGATCGATCCGGGGGAGACGGAGCTGGCGCCGTCACGGCTCGTGGCCAATCCGTCGACCTGCTATCACTGCTATGCGATCCGTGCCCATTCCGATATCGGCGCCGATCTCGCAATCACGGCGGTCACCAAATGCCACCGGTATGAAGCAATCAACCACCGGGAAGCAGGCCGCCTGCTCGAATTCACCATGCGCGAGGTGATCTTTCTCGGCTCGCCGGACTACGTGCGGACAACGCGCGAGCGCAGCCTGGCGCTGGTAGAGGAAATCGTCCGGCAATGGTCAATCTACGGCGCCCTGGTAACAGCAAATGATCCGTTCTTCTCGGCGGATTTCGCCAACAAGGCGAACCAGCAACACCGGCTGGCAATGAAGTATGAGTATCGCGCGCTGCTGCCCCCTCACCGGCCGATTTCCATCCTCTCGTCCAATCTGCATGGCCCCACCTTCAGCAAGGCGTTCTCGATCACGCAGGGCGGCCGGCCAATCAATACCGGATGTATCGGGTTTGGTCTCGAGCGGCTGGCGCTGGCTGTCATCGCACAGCACGGTAGCGATCCGGCGGGCTGGCCCGAGGGACTGCGCCAGCAATACAACGCCTGGCGCGAGAACGATCCGCTGGGGATCTGACCGCATGTTGCGCCCCGCAAACCTGCAGGATGCGGCGTTGATCGCCCGCTGGCTCGACAACCCGGACAACACACGCTACCTGACATCCAACCTGCGCGGAAACCGGCTCACGCCGGCGCTGATCCAGGTCGGTCTGCGCCGCAAGGATCAGGCTTGGTATCTGTTCGGAACGGAGAAGCCCCACGCGGCTCCGGTCGGTTTGATTGCGTTGGATTCGATTGACCGTGTCGATGGGGTTGGAAATCTGTGGTTCCTTCTCGGCGAGGCAGAATACCGACGACGAGGCCTCACCGCGCGCGCTATCGATACCTTCTGCGATGCCAACCCGCTGGACCTTGCCGTCCTGACCGCCTGGGCAGGCGAGCCGAACGAAGCATCAATTGCCTGCCTGCGGCGCGCCGGATTTCGCGAGGTCGGCAGAATTCCGAATGCGTTCGCCGTTGCCGAAGGCCGGTTCGCCAGGGTGATTTTCGAGCGGCAATTGCGCCGCGCCACGGGGGGGTGCTGAATCTTTGAGTCCGACCCTGCAGGTCGTGTCCATGCTCGCCCTCGCGACCATCTATCCTTTGTTCCCGCTTGCCGTCCGCCGGGCGCTTCTGCTCGTCGCGAGTTACGTATTCTATGCCGCCTTTGGCCTTGCCTTCGTGCCAATTCTCGCGGCCGTGACGCTCGTCTGCTATTGCGGGAGTCTTGCGGTCGAACGCTGGCGCACCTCGGTATGGCCGGCCGCCGTCACCATCAGCATCCTTCTGGCCCCGCTGATCTTCTACAAGTACTGGCAGGCCTGGTTCGGCACGGTTGTAATTCCGTGGGTCCCCACTTCGAGTTTGAACTTCGGCGGTGAAGGCAGGGTGCTCATCCCGGTCGGACTATCGTTCTACACGTTTCAGGCGATCAGCTATGTTGTCGACGTAAGGCGCGGCCTGAAGTCCGACCGGAACGTCGCGCGATTCTTTCTTTTCAAGAGCCTCTGCTGCATTCT
>CAZUDR010000473.1:0-2980 GCA_964618715.1 uncultured Undibacter sp.
GCGGTCAAGGATCAGGTGATGGCGGTGGTGCGCGCCGCGTTCCGTCCCGAGTTCCTCAACCGCGTGGACGAGATCATCCTGTTCCACCGGCTGAAGAAGGAGGAGATGGGCCGCATTGTCGACATCCAGATGCGGCGTCTGCAGAAGCTGCTGGAGGACCGCAAGATCACTGTCAACCTGACGCCGAATGCGCGCGACTGGCTGGCCGACAAGGGCTGGGATCCGGCCTACGGGGCACGGCCGCTGAAGCGCGTGATCCAGAAGTCGGTGCAGGATCCGCTCGCCGAGATGATCCTCGCTGGCAGCGTCAAGGACGGGGAGAAGGTCGAGATCTCGGCCGGCAAACAGGGGCTCACCTTCAACGGCAAGCTGGCGCAGGCAGCGTAGGCTGCGATACCGGCGTCAAAACCATCGTCACCGGGCCGCGTGCGAAGCGTGGCCCGGTAAATCCGTTCCGTCATGGCCGGCAAAAGACGCCCCGGAATGAAAAATGGCCAGGACAAGCCTGGCCGCGACGTCTCCCGATTTCCGGTGTGGGCCTAGCGGTTTGACGCAAGGCGCGACGGCTTGCGGGAAACGATGTCGTCGATGTGCGTGCGCTCCTGTTCGAAGGCGGTCAGAACCGGTCCACGCAGCTCGCGGCCCCGCGGCAGCTTGATACGCATCGGATCGACAAACCGGCCGTTGATGCGGATTTCGAAGTGCAGATGCGAGCCGGTGGACAGGCCGGTCGATCCGGCGAAGCCGATCACCTGGCCCTGACGCACGTGCACGCCCTCGGTGATGCCGCGCGCATAGCCGCTCATGTGGCCATAGGCGCTTTCATAGCCGTTGTTGTGGCGGATCTTGATGAACTTGCCGTAGCCGGACTCCCAGCCTTCCTTGACGACCACACCGTTGCCGGAGGCATAAATCGGCGTGCCGCGCGGGGCCGCCCAGTCCACACCCGTGTGCATCTTCACGTAGCCGAGGATCGGGTGCCGGCGCAGGCCGAAGCCCGAACGCATCACGCCGTCCGCGATCGGTTTTCGCACCAGGAACTTCTTCGCGCTCTTGCCGGCCTCGTCGTAGTAGTCGATCAGCCCGTCATCCGGCGACTGGAAACGGTAGACCTTCTTGGTTTCTCCGCTGATGGTAAGCGCAGCGTACAATACATCGTTGCGGGTATCGGCAGCCGGCCCGTCGTCGTCGCCGGCGTAGACCACTTCAAAGGAATCGCCGGGCTGAACCTTGCGCTGGAAATCGAGGTCGAAGGAATAGATACGAATGATGTCGTCGATGATCGGGCGCGGCACGTTATTGCGCAACGCGGTTTCGTAGACGCTCTGATAGAGGCTGACGCCGACCACGTCCTCGGGCACGGGCTCTTCGGTGCGTTCCGTGATCTCGGTCTCGACATTTTCGGCGTCGACAGCAACATAGCGGCCGGTATCCGACAGTGCGGCGACGGAGTCGACTGTCTCGTCGTCGGCGACGATGACGCGGATCGGCTGGGGCCGTTTGGAGTCTGGTGCCGGCGAAAGCAGCACCCGCAGCTTCTGCCCTTCCTTGATGACGCTATCGGCGCCGGGTGATCCGAGCGCTTGCGCGATGGCGGCAACCTCTTCTTTGGTCGCGCCAAGTTCGGTCAGGATGCCGGAGAGGGTGTCGCCCTTCTTGGCAACGATCGTGCGTTCATCGAACGGATTTCCGCCAGTGGTTTTCCTGGCTGTCTTCGGCAGCAGTGTGATGTTCTCGGGCACGACGCGCGCCTCGAAGCCGGCGTAGGGATCCTCGCCACCGACACCGGCGTAGGCGAGTTTGATACCGGTGATGTTGGCGGCCAACGCTATCTCGCTCTGATTTGCCGAGTTCTCGCTCCATTCGGCGGCCTGGCGGACGCGCGCGATGACTTCGTCTCTCGGCGTAAGCAGTGCGATCTTCACCGTCGGCAGCATCGTCGGGAGGTCGCGCATGACAAAGGCGACTTCCGCGTCGGGCTGTGCCTCCGGCACCTCTCCGGGCTCCGCGCCGCCCGGCGCAGACTCGGCAAGCAGGCGTTGCGGATTGAAAGCCGGAATGTCGACAGAGATTTCCGTGGCTGTGAGAGCCAGGTTGCCGGCGAAACGCACGAAGGGGCGCACCCGCACCACCTCATGATTGCCGACCTGGGCAATGGTGGAGACGCGGATGATCTGACGGGCAAAGGACGGTTCTCCCGCCATCGGCAGGCGATCGCTCTTGCGGGTGGCGCCGGCGCCGAAGCCGAGCGCGCCGCGCAGAACAACCTCGACCTGCTCGGGAAGCGAGGCGAAAGTTGTTTCGCCGTCGAGCGACGTAAAAACGGCGCCGCCCATGAGAGCAGCGCCGCACAGGGCGGTCAGGATGGTGCCGGCGAACCACTGTACGGAAATTCGACGGCGATCGACGAAGCCGGAGGTTTCGCCGTCGACCGAAAGAGGCGGCTCATTGCCGAGATCTATGGCCTCGGCCGGTCTCGACCGGTGTACGCCATGCGATCGTGAATGGACCAAGCTCGCCGTCCCCTGCGCCTGCGATCGAAAGGTGCTTGCCGCGCCGAAAAGTGCCTTGCTGACGGCGGCCCCGGATTGAGGCCGGAACGATGCCGGCAGACCCTCGCGCCGTCAATGACGGCGCCCGGGTCAGGCGTCCGATCGGTAAAGGCTGCGGGCAGGCCCCCCTGTTTTGCGTTTCCATCCCTCGAAATCCGGCCAAGGACGACCTATGAATATGGCCTCAGTACGGCGCGAGCGCCTCAATGGCATCGCAATATTCGGGTCCGGAAAGCTGCGTCCCGCGGGCCCAACCGAGATCCTTCCGATCGTGAATTTTGCGGCTTTTCGGTTGACAGGGTGAGGGGTCGAAGACTATATACACCCTCTCGGCGCGCCGTCCGTACACGGTGCGATGGCGCGCCTCTGAAGCTCCTCACTGGAACAGTGAATCTGCATCCGATCGTTCTCGGGTGCGTCGGGCTTCG
>CAZUDR010000474.1:0-2573 GCA_964618715.1 uncultured Undibacter sp.
GATCTATGGCGGCCACGTCATCTCGCTGGCGCGCGCGCTGTCGTTCAACGGGCTGGCGAATGCGTTTCACGTTTCTGCGATCAATGGCGGGCGGCACGTGGCGCCGCTGTTTGCCGGCGGCACGGTGTTCGCGTGGTCGGAAGTGCTGGAAACGGCCGGGGTGCCGGGCCGCGATGATATCGGTGCCCTGCGCCTGCGCACCATCGCCACCAGGGACCGGCCCTGCCCCGACTTTCCGGCAAATGAGGGCGACGGCTACGACCCCGCGGTGATCCTCGATCTTGATTACTGGGTGGTCATGCCGCGCTAGTCCTTACGCGCTCGCCCGCAAATGATCGACCAGCTGGCGCGCATAGGGCGGCAACGCATCCTCGTCGCGCACGCATATCGTCAGTTCGCGCAGGGCCCAAGGGTCGCTGAGCTGCACCGACTCAATCGCCATATTGCCGGCGGTCCGCTGGACCGTTGTTTCCGGCACGATGCCGACGCCGACACTGCATTCGACCAGCCGGCAGATCGCGTCAAAGCTGCGCAGTTGCACGCGCAGCCGCAAGGGACGGCCGATACGGCTCGCCTTGTCGGCAAGAAAGCGCTGGATGGCGCTGGCGCGGTCAAGCCCGACCATGTCGTAATCGAGCACCTCGGCGAAACCGATCTGCTTGCGGCCGGCGAGCGGATGATCGCGCGCCACCACGAGCACGAAGCGGTCGCTCCGGAACGGAAACGTATGCAGCGCGCCGAAGTCGACGGTACCGGCGACGATGCCCACATCGCCGCTGCCGTCCGCGATCAGCCCGACGATCTCGTCGCTGAGACGCTCCTCCAGATCAACGCTGATATCCGGATGGTTGGTGAGAAAGGAACTCAGCGTCTCGGGCAGGAATTCGGTGAGCGCATTGGTATTGGACAGCACCCGCACCTGCCCGGCGAGCCCGCGGGCATATGGCGTGAGGTCCTCGTTGAGGCGTTCGGTCTGCGCCAGGATGGCGCGCGCGTGCTGCAGCAATGTGCGTCCGGCCTGGGTCGGGGTCACACCCTGCCGCCCGCGTACGAGCAGCGGCGCACCGAAGCCCAGCTCCATCTTGCGGATGCGGGTGGAAGCGGCGGCCAGCGCCAGATTGGCACGCGCGGCGCCGTGGGTGATGCTGCCCGCCTCTACGATATGGCGAAACAGATTGAGGTCGGTGAGGTCGAACCGCATGCAAGCCTCAGCCTTCTTATTTTGCGAAGGCAGACTACACAAAACACATATTGCATAGCCTACTGTATACGTTCAAGCTTCGCAATCGAAGAAGCCTGCTGCCCGCGCCCGTTTGTATGGCCGGGCGGCTCGATTTTGCGGGTGGCCTGGTGCGCATCGTGTTGGCAGCGCTGCCGATCGGACGGATATCGCCAGTGTTGCGATTGCCGCCGGTCGCTCCGGCCGGTGCGTTGCGGCAGGAGGCGAGGTCCGATAGGTAGCCTTCCGCCACCGACGGAACGACGAGCAAGCGAGCATTGAGGAGAACGACGATGGCCGAACTGGAGGCGCGAGCCGGCGGCGTGCAACGCCCGCGTCCGCTTTCGCCGCATCTGTCGATCTACAGGCCAACGCTGACGATGATGATGTCGATCGTGCATCGCATCACCGGGGCGGCGCTCTATGCCGGGACCCTGTTGCTGGCTTGGTGGCTGATCGCGGCGGCCTCCGGTCCCAACGCCTATGCCGGTGTCGAGTGGTTCATGGGCAGCATCATCGGCCGCCTGATTCTGTTCGGATACACCTGGGCCCTGATCCATCACATGCTTGGCGGCATTCGCCATCTGGTCTGGGACACGACCCACGGCCTCGAGCCGGCCGAGCGCGAGATGCTCACGCTGACGACACTGGTCGGCTCCGTGGCCCTGACGCTGATCCTCTGGGCAATCGGCTATCTGATGATCGGAGGACCGCGATGAGCAATGCGCGCCACATCGTCACGCCGATGCGGCGTGTGCGCGGCCTTGGCGCCGCCCGCTCCGGCACCGGCCATTTCTGGTCCATGCGCGTCACCTCGGTGGCCGCCATTCCGCTGACCATCGCGCTGGTGGTCATCGTCTTCGCGCTGATGGGGCGCAGCCACGCGGCGGTCGTGCAGATCCTCGGTTCGCCGATCATCGCTGTCGTCATGCTGCTGTTCATCCTCAACAGCGCCTATCACATGTGGATCGGCATGCAGGAGATCATCCTCGACTACGTGCACGAGGATAATCTCAAATTCGTCAGCCTGATGGCGAACACCTTCTTTACCTTCGCTGTCGCGCTCGCCTGCGCGTTTGCCATCCTCAAGCTTGCATTCGGAGTCTAGGCATGGCCGGCAATGGACAATCCAGCGGCAGCGGCCCGATGGTGAACGGACGTGCCTACCCGATCGAGGACCACACCTTCGACGTGGTGGTGATCGGCGCCGGCGGCGCCGGCCTGCGCGCCGTGGTCGGCTGCTCGGAGGCGGGCCTGCGCACCGCCTGCATCACCAAGGTGTTCCCCACCCGCTCGCACACGGTGGCGGCACAGGGCGGTATCGCCGCCGCGCTCGGCAATATGGGGGAGGACG
>CAZUDR010000474.1:2583-2973 GCA_964618715.1 uncultured Undibacter sp.
GGATGCCGTCGATCTCGCGGATCTCGGCCTTGTGGATGTGGCCGCAGACAACGCCGTCGACCTGGCGCCGGCGGGCCTCGTCGGCGACCGCCACCTCGAACTTGTCGACGTACTGGACCGCGTTCTTGACCTTGTTCTTCAGGCAGGCCGACAGCGACCAGGACACCATCGAATACATGTGCCGCAATGCGCCGGAGGCGGTCTACGAGCTGGAGCATTGGGGAATGCCGTTCTCGCGCCGCGAGGAAGACGGCAAGATCTACCAGCGCCCGTTCGGCGGCATGACCACGCACTACGGCAAGGGCACCGCGCAACGCACCTGCGCCGCGGCCGACAGAACCGGCCACGCCATGCTGCACACGCTCTACGGCCAGGCGTTGCGCCATTCCG
>CAZUDR010000475.1:0-2972 GCA_964618715.1 uncultured Undibacter sp.
CGAATGTGATCGACCGGCAGCAGGGCGCGGGGGTGCAGATGGGCGAGCTGGTCGTCGTCACCGAGACCCGCGCCGAAACGCTGCACACCATTCCGAGGACGATGACCGAAATCGCGGTCTAGCGCGGCAAAGGGGGATTGGCGCCCGGCCGTTCGCCACCGTTTGCTTTCCGGTCGCTGTTGGAGCCAGAGCAAGCATCACCTCTGCGACGCCATGTTGTCCGCTCGAAGGGGACCGACAAATGTCAACACGATGCAAAATTGGCATGATTGTTCTCGTGACTTTTTGCTTGTCAGTTCCGGCAAAGGCTCAAACGTGGAGCATTTGCAACAAGGATTCCGAGGAGGCCGTAGTGGCGATTGCGTACGCCATAAAAGGCAGCTTCAGGGTTTTTTCTGAAGGCTGGTGGAAGATCAGAGCATGTCGCTGTGCAAAGGTCTTGAACCGCAGGGATACCACAGACACTCAGACCGTCTTCATGTATGTGGAGAACCCGAAGGGGAGGCCGGTCATCGAGGGGCGCACTCCGTTTTGCGTGGCCAAACACCGCTTCGCGATCAAGGGCAATGACAACTGCAGCCGTCGCGGCTATCAGGTCGCGAGATTCGACCGCACTGAGATCAATTTAACCAGAGACTATAAAACAAATCTGCTGCCGCCGAGGGGTCGCAGATCGCGCTGCATCGACTAGCAACCGCACACGGCGGGTCCAGACCCAAAACCGGCGATGAAACTTGACTTTCGCCTACCGCGGGCGCCACATGCTCGCATAAGGCCTTTTAGGTTTGTCTCTGCGGATGCACTGCCGTGGGCCAGTTTTTTGTCGATCTCGTCGCCTCCTTGCCCGAGCTGGTCAAATCGCCGCTCGGAATACTCGGATTGGTGCTCGTCCTTGCGGCATACCTCTTCGCCTTCTTCAGAAAGGCGCGTTTCGATTCGCTTCTGCAGAAGGTTGAGTCGCTCCCGGAGAAGGATCGCAAGGCCGTACTCGTCACTGAAATGGGCGCGGCCCCAATTCCCAAGAACGTCTCGGCCATTCAGTGGCTCCGGATGAGGAAGCAGAATTACTTCTTCCTGTCCTATGCGTTGACCGTCACCTACATCTTCTTTCTTGCGACATTCTTCATCGTAAATGATCGGCATGGCGGCAAGAGTGCCGGCGAGTCCGGCGGCACGCCGTCGATTACGATCACGGGAGACAGCAATATCGTCGCAACCGAAGGCTCCACCGTCGGGCCGGCGGCGGCGTCCTCGAAGGGCAGAGCCGGTGGGGACCAAAAGTAGCGAGTCCGTGCGGCGGCTCATTCGCCGTCTCGCCATGCCGGTCCTTCTGGTCGTCGCCATGACGATGCCGGCCCGCAGCCAGATCAGCGTCGCCGGAAGCTGCAACTTCATTGCCGTCAAGGCGAACATCGTCCTCGGCCCCGACTTCCGGTTTCCGCCCGCCTGCGCCGATCCGGCGTGGGTCACGGAGGAATACACCCGGCTGTTCGGCGCGGCCGGCGTGCCGGCCCTGCTGGCGCTGCAGGAAGTCAACGGCAACTACAGCCGCGACGGCCAGTACTACATGGTGACCTCGTATCGTTTTCGGAACTTCATCGACCGCGACACGCTTCCGCTCGCCGGGGATACGGTTCAGTTCTGGCAGTCGGAGTGGCCGCACAGGGATGCCCGCGCGCTGACAAACCTCCCGCTGTGGCAGTCCTACGCGGGGAACATCATGTTCGCGGTCATTCCGGAGATATTTCTACGCAGCAACAATGCCTACGAGCTCGCCTGCTATCTGGGTTCCGTACCGCTGATGGGACAGGGATCGGAATTTGGCGAAACCGTTCAGGAAACCGAGTTTTATCGGCGCAACGCCGACTTGATCAGCAGGCTTTCGGAACGCTCAAAAAGCACGTGTTATGTCAGCAATCTTTCCAGATATGCGGTCGGCTTCACGCTGCTCACACTGAAGAACGCGTCGGACCGGCCGATCAACGAGCTCGAGCTTCACTACAAGTTTCTCGAGCAGCCGAATCTGGTCGACCGGCTGAACGCCATGTTCCAGCTCAAGGGGTTTGGTCGAACGTTTGACTCCCTTCATATTTCGCCGGTCGATCTGCAACGGATCCTGTCCGGTATGGGAGCCGAGAAAAACAATCTCGGATTGCTGCAGCGCGAGTTCAAGCCCAGCGACTACGTCGAATTCCAGGCCGGCAAGCAGCAGAGCAGCGTGATGAAGCTCTCCGATCTGGCGCCCGGCGAAAAGGTTATCGCCCTGTTGAACGTGTATCTCACCAACAGGGAAAACAACTATCTGCCAATCTATTACGTCGATGGCATCGTTGTGCCCGACAAGATCGTCTACCGCAGCGGGTCGAAAACGGTTAGCCGCGCGATCAGGGACCCGTTCCGAACCCAGGCCCTGCGCAAGGGCCTGTCGTGGGGGTGGGCATCACAATAGAGGGCGGAGACAAGCTTTCGACTCGTGCCGTGACGAAATTCCGTTTACGCGGATAAAGCCGACATCACCACGACGCCCGGACGATGCTCGTTTGGAAACAGACAGCCCGTATTTTCGTCCGTCACCGCACCAGTTCCCGCATCGCCCGGTCGAGCCCGTCCAGCGTTAGCGGATACATGCGCCCGCCCATGAGCTGGTGGACCATGTTGATCGAGTGCGTGAAGCCCCATTCACGCTCGGGGACGGGATTGAGCCAGACGCAGGCCGGATAGGTGCGGATGACGCGCTCGAGCCACAGCGCGCCCGGCTCGTCGTTGAAGTGCTCGACCGAGCCGCCCACCGCCGCGAGCTCGTAAGGCGACATCGACGCGTCGCCGACAAAGATCACCTTGTAGTCGTGCGGATAGGTATGCAGCACGTCCCAGGTCGGCGTCGTCTCCTGGAAGCGGCGGCGGTTCTCCTTCCAGACCTTCTCGTACGGACAGTTGTGGAAGTAGAAGTGCTCCATGTGCTTGAACTCGGC
>CAZUDR010000476.1:0-2949 GCA_964618715.1 uncultured Undibacter sp.
AACGAGATGGCAGCCATGGCCAGATGGGCCATGCTGAGGCGAGTCGCCGCGGGATAGAAGCTCAGTGCCGCGGGGCCGGCCGTGTCCCCGACGCTCCCGCGGATTTTGAGCTGGGCGGTACCGGGCTCGGGCTTGCGATTTCCAAAAGCCTGGCGGAATTGATGGGTGGCGATGTTGATGTGACGAGCGAGCCCGGGAAGGGGAGCACGTTCCGCTTTACCGCTCGTCTCGGCAGAGCCGTGGGCGCACCCCGACGGCGAGTTCTTCAATCTGATCTGAGAGGCCGCCGCGTCTTGGTCATTGACGACAACCCCCAAGCCCGAAGT
Organism: uncultured Undibacter sp.; assembly: GCA_964618715.1. GTDB lineage: Bacteria > Pseudomonadota > Alphaproteobacteria > Rhizobiales > Xanthobacteraceae > Pseudolabrys. The sequence goes on from CAZUDR010000476.1 coordinate 327, forward strand.
GTGTTGGCTGGGATGCTTGAAACTATGAGCTTCAACGTCGATGAGGCGCCCTCCGGCGAGGAAGCTATCGAGATGGTCCGCCAAAACACCGAAAGTGGCGCGGGCTACGACATTATATTCGTCGACTGGCAAATGCCTGGGATCGACGGCATCGAAACGGGCGACCGGATTCGTGCTTCGTTCCAGACCGGTACAGCACCATACTTGGTCATGGTCACGGCCTATGGGCGTGAAGATGTGCTGAAACAGGCCGATCAAAGCGGTTTCGAAAATGTCCTAATAAAGCCGGTGACGTCTTCGATCCTCTTCGACACCGCCATCGCGGCTTTGGGTGCCGATGTCGAAGCGGCCGAAGCCCGACCTGAAATTTGCGCATTTGACATCGGCCGAATTCGTGGCGCACGAGTGTTGCTTGTTGAGGACAACGAAATCAATCAGGAAGTCGCAATCGGGCAGCTTGAGGATGCCGAAATCTTTGTGGATTTGGCGGAGAATGGCGCTGTTGCCCTGCGCATGGTCCGCGAGAACGATTACGACGCCGTGCTGATGGATATGCAGATGCCGGTCATGGATGGCATCGAGGCGACGGAAGCCATCAGAGCAGACACACGCTTTAAGAATTTGCCGATTATCGCAATGACGGCCAATGCCATGGCGGCGGATCGCGACCAGTGTCTCAATGCCGGGATGAACGACCATATCGGCAAGCCAATCGATCCCGACACACTTCTTGCCGTCTTGAAGCGCTGGATCAAACGGCCGGACGGCGATGAGGTGCTGCCACAGAAGACCGCCCCGGCAAGCGCGCCGGGAGGGTCTGCCGATTCGGCGGAAGCGCCGCTGAATGTCCCCGGCATCGACGTGGCATCGGCGCTGAAGCGGACGGGCGGGAACCGCATGCGTTACGAAACCCTGTTACGCCGGTTCGCGCGTCAGCAGGCAAAGGCTGTCGAGGCTATCCGTCACTCATTGTCATCCGGGGATGCAGCAACGGCGGAACGCACAGCACATTCGCTGAAGGGGGCCGCCGGAACGCTCGGCGCCACGGCTGTTTCTGATGCGGCAGCCAAGGCCGAGACAGCAATCCGCGAAGGTCACGGAATCGATCCGTCACTGACCGCATTATCAGATCGTCTGACTCAGACGGTACAGGCTATTTGGGCGGCTCTTCCTGAAAAAGGTGTCTCTGATGGATGCGGCGCCGCTTCCGCTGACTCAGCCGTTGTGGTCGTTCTGTTGAGGCGACTGAAGCAATTACTTGAGAATGACGACGGAGAGGCTGCAGATTTGATTATAGAAGCCCAGCCTACTTTGTCATCGGTGCTTACTAGCGTAGAAATCAACAAGCTCAGCGAGCTTGTTGGCGATTATAACTTTGAGGTGGCGTTGGAATGCCTTTCTGGCATTGCATCCCGGCTTCGGTTGAACCTTGAAAGCAGCTGATGGCAGGGGCCAGCCGTAAGAGCGTGCTGATCGTCGACGATACACCGACAAATGTTGCGGTCGTATCGGGCGTGCTCAAGGACCTATACAAAACCAAGGTTGCGACCAATGGCGAGAAAGCACTTGCACTCGCCGCGGGGCCGCAGAAGCCCGATCTGATCTTGCTCGACGTAACGATGCCGGGCATGGATGGCTACGAGGTTTGCCGAAGACTCAAGGCAAATCCCGAGACAGTGGATATACCCGTCATTTTCCTGACAGCGAGAACTGACTCCGTCGACGAGGAGAAGGGTTTCCAAGTCGGCGCCGTCGACTACATCCACAAGCCGTTCTCGGCCCCAATTGTCTTGGCAAGGGTCAAAACGCAACTGGCATTGCAGAAGGCAGTTAGCGATGCGGAGGAGGCTCGAGGAGAAGCCGACCAGTTGCTACATGCACTTCTTCCGAGAAAGGCAGCCGATGAGATTCGTAACTGCGGCACCGTGATCCCCCGTCGCTACGATAATGTCGCCGTGTTGTTCTGTGACGTCACTAACTTCACCGCCTTTTGCGATCTGAACGAACCAGAGGATGTTGTATCGCGGCTGGATGCCCTGTTTGTAATTTTCGAGCGCATCGCGGCCAAGCATGGGCTAGAGAAGATCAAGACCATTGGCGACGGGTTCATGGCGGCGGCGGGATTGCTGCACGAGATCAACGACCCAATCGGCTCGGCGATTCGTTGCGGGCTAGAAATGGCTTCAACCCTGGTCGACTCCAATCTTGGCTGGGAAGTCAGAGCCGGCGTCCACGCCGGTCCCGTGGTCGCAGGCGTCGTCGGTCAGGAACGGTATCAATTCGATATCTGGGGCGACACGGTCAATACCTCTGCACGCATGGTTAACATGGGTGCGCCGGGGAGCGTGGCCGTCACCCAGGAGATTTGGGAGCAGGTCTCGTCGGTTTTTCACGGCGAAGCACTCGGAGAGATAAATGTCAAAGGCAAGGGTCGGGTTGCAGTATTCAGCCTAAGGCTTCCCTAGCCGTAAGGACGGTATAGTCGAGGTGCAAATAACGCTTGTGTGTACCGAAAACCTTATCCGCTCCGGTCGCCTCCCTGCTATGAAACCGGTTCTCCCTGAGGGATCATGCGCTTTCCCTCGCCGGGAACGTCTCGGCGGGACAGAAGTGCTCCACCGAA